>CAZLJB010000543.1:0-3037 GCA_964559195.1 uncultured Anaerolinea sp.
GTACAATACAAGTAGGATACCTTCATTGAATATTTGTGTCAACACGTTTTGGCAAAAGGTATAATAAATTTGACAAGGAAACCAAGATGAAACCAACCCCTAATACTACCATCACGCTGACAGCACTGACTGTCACCTTGCTTTTATTTATTAGCGCTTGTGGCGCTGCGGTACCACCCAGCCCAACCATGGATGTAAACGTATTTTACACCCAGGCAGCCGCCACCATAGCCATGGGAATGACCCAAACCAGCCAGGCTATGCCCAGCGCAACCCCCCAACCGACTGCCACTCCGAAACCCAGCGCCACTCCAAACCTGGAGCTCACACTTTTGGCAGCACCAACCAACCCCATACCCACTATTCCCGTTTTCAACAGCCCAACTCCAATACCGATCGACCCGGCCACTGCGCATGGTTGTTATAACGCAACCTTTATAGCAGATCTGAATCTCAGATACGCATCTCCGTTCAACCCTGGCGACAAGTTTACAAAAACCTGGCGCGTAAGAAACACTGGTACCTGTGATTGGCCGCGAGGCTTCCAGTTGATCTATATCAGTGGGGACCGATTTGGGGCCGATTCAACCACCCTTGGCCAGAAAGTCCTGGCTGGAGGAACTGCTGATATTTCAGTCGCAATGACAGCACCCGATTTATCCGGTGTGGTTACCAGCAACTGGACGCTTGCAACCGATATTGGAAAGCCATTCGGTCCGTTGCTGTTTGTTTCCATCACTCTTCCGACTACTGGCAGCGGCCCATCCAGCAGCGGTGGATGTTTGAATTCAATCCTCATATCAGATGTCAGCATCCCCACGGGTACCCAGGTTAAGGCAAACGAGTCTTTTACAAAAACCTGGTTGGTAAAAAATAATGGGACTTGTGAATGGAATGGTGATTATAAAATTACTTTCGTTGGCGGAGATACGCTCGGGGCAGATACCACCAAGATCCGTAGAAAAGTCGGACCCAATTCAAGCACTGAAATTTCCCTTAATATGAGCGCACCTGGAAGTAAAGGAACCGTTTCATCGGCCTGGCAATTATCTTCAGATAACGGCCAGTTATTTGGCCAATTGTTTGCATTTTCAATTACTGTCAAATAATACTGGAGATCACATGAAGAGAATATGGGCACCCTGGCGCATGAAATATATCAGCAAAGCCAGTAACGAGACGGGGTGTGTGTTATGTAACGCACTCGCCAAAAACGACAACACTGACAACCTGGTCGCA
This sequence comes from uncultured Anaerolinea sp., assembly GCA_964559195.1. Taxonomy (GTDB): domain Bacteria; phylum Chloroflexota; class Anaerolineae; order Anaerolineales; family Villigracilaceae; genus UBA5195. The sequence goes on from CAZLJB010000543.1 coordinate 1,240, forward strand.
ATGCGAGGCAAACACGCTTTTATCATCCTGAATAAATTCCCTTATACCAGTGGTCATTTAATGGTGGCACCGCTGGTTCATAAAGCCAACCTGGAGGAATTGGATGCCCCTACTCGCGCCGAAATGATGGAACTTTCCACGCAGTGCATGAGCATCCTGCGAAAAATTTATAACCCACAAGCCTTCAACCTCGGCGCTAATATTGGTGAGGCTGCCGGAGCAGGTGTGCCTGGACATGTACACCTGCATATCGTACCGCGCTGGCATGGTGATACAAACTTCATGACAACGGTTGGAGATGTGCGTGTACTTCCTGAAGATCTTGATGTGACCTATCAACGGGTGAAAGAAAATTTACAGTCTGATTGACAAAAATCTATCCCTGTTTTAGGGCTTCAGGATAGCAAAAAGATCACATCAAGGTCAATTCAATGAAAAATATCAAATCTGCAAGGGGAAATAGTACTTTTGGATAGCGCACAATTCCAAAATTAATGCGATCATCAGTGTAAGCGAGGTTCTCTATGACCATTAATAAAATTTTTCTTTCACTGAGTATTTTAGTCTTCAGCCTGGGCGCCTGTCAGGCTGCCATCCCTGCAGTCAGTCAGCCTGTCACCGAAAAAATAACATCCATCATAGCTGAAATTCCATCAAAACTCCCGACACCGACGCCAACCCAAAACCTATCAGAAGTAGCTCCGGTCGCACCCCCGGTCGCCAGCCCTGAGCCAACCCTTCCCGTACCCTTGGTGGTCGGCCCAGATCCAGGCAATATCCCTGCCGGCTACAACCCACTGACCGGTCTGCCGGCTCTGGATCCAGCCCTGTTAGACCTGCCGGCTGTGCTAATCTCAATCACAAATTTTCCGCCATCCGCGCGCCCACAGGCAGGCTTATCCTTTTCGCCTTGGGTTTATGAAATTTACATAGCGGAAGGTATGACGCGCTACCTGGCGACTTATTATGGCGAATTTCCAAAGATCGAAAGCAAAAGTTCAACTGATACGTCCCAGCCAACCATCAGTGCCCAGGTTGGCCCTGTCCGTTCTGGTCGCTTGCCCTATGTATATATTCGGGATTTTTTCCAGGATTCTTGCCTGATCTATGCCAGCGCCACCGAACAGATCCGTGCCAGGTTGCGCGGTTGTGCCATGGTTTTTGGTAATGACGCAAACAACATTAACAGCGCCATGCTTGATGTTACACGCCTGGAAAAAATTGCCGAACAAAACAAGCGCCCGAATGACAAGTTTAATTACACCGGCAATCAGTTCGCTGAAAGCCCGTCTGTGCAAGGCGCACCAGCGAACCAGATTGATGTCTATTACAGCTACCTGAATCAGGGTCGCTGGCAATACCAGCCAGAGACGGGCGCCTATTTGAAATTCGACGATTTCGCCGACGGATCCGACAATTTCACGCCTGCCAAAGACCGCTTGACCGGTGAACAATTGGCATTCTCAAACGTAGTAGTACTATTTACAGATCATACCGTGATTAATCCTTATATCATCGATGTCAGAATGGGGCCCGGAGAAAAAGGCAAAGCTATCATTTTCCGGGATGGGCAAAAATTTGAGGCCACCTGGTCTACCGTGGCAGGTGAATATGAACAGGCCACCGGGCTGCGGCGCCCACTGCGTTTTGAGGATGCATCAGGCAATCCTTTTTCGCTCAAACCCGGACACACCTGGGTACATATCGTCACTCAACCATCCGAGGTACAGGACAAAGGAACCGGGTTATGGAGGCTGCGTTTTTACGCCCCCGCCGGGGCAAAGTAACAACCACCGCT
>CAZLJB010000544.1:0-3035 GCA_964559195.1 uncultured Anaerolinea sp.
AACCTTAACACCATGGTGATGCCGCAGCGTGGACAAATAGGTGAATAATTAGAACGCAGTGGGGCAGTATCAAATATTTTTTTCAGAGCCAGGCGGAACCTTTCAGCCAACGCTTTAACATCATAGGGTGGGCTGGCGGTGATATGCACAAGCGGCAACCCCGCTGATGCAAACAAACCATCCAAAAAATGATCCACTGGCCGGTGGTCTGACTGTTTTGGATAGTCCAGTTCAATCCCGAGGGCGGGCTTCAAGCTTTCAGGCCAAAGTAGTAAAAAATCGACATTTTTTCGGAGCAGCTTGGTGCCATAGTGTACATTTTCATTCGGCCGCGCAACAAAAAACAGGTCTGTTAGAGCTACCTTTGGAAAAATAAAAAATTTTCCTTTCATCATCCCAGACAGTACATGAAAAAATGCGGTTTCAGCTGGAGATAAGTATTCTATTCGTAAGCGGTATGGAAATTCAGGATTTTGGTCTGACATTTGTTGATTGTAACAAATAAATTTTTATTTATTGAAATTTGCAAGCAAATTACCCAGCATCAATTCCTCGGCAGCTGCTGAATCCAATTCCCCGTCCAACCAGGCGCTGCGCAAACTATGCAAGATATCCTGGAAATAAGGTCCAGAGGTCAGTCCGCGCGCGTTCAACGTATGTCCAGTTGTATTTGGATGAATTTTTTGCCATTTCAAACCATAGGATTCAAGGGATTGCTGCCCTGTGGCGAGATAAACAGCATAGATTGCCATGAGGGGCGTGCCTTCCAAGCGGTCCACCCATTCGGACGGTTTTCTCCCAATCAGGGCAGGCAGGTCAACTTTCAAGGCTGAAGCCGCCAGAAAGATTTTGTAGTTTTTCATGGAAAAGCAAAGCCTTTCCTGGATTTTATCAATCTGTGCGCTGGATAGATCGATCAGCCACAGGCAGTAGGTTAATTGAAGGAATGCATCGGCATGGGGTAATCCCCAATCCTGCGGCAACGGCTTTCGCAGACCATCGCTCAATCTCATGGATATGTCATCGTTCCACGGCAGAACATCCGAAATGGCACGCATCAACCCAAGCTGATCCAGGCGAGCCAAAACCGAGACAGCCTTTTTTTCTTCCAAAATCAAATCCAATTCGTGCCTCAGGCGTTCAGGGGAAAGTCGAGCAACCAGGGAACGGGCCTGATCCATCAATTGCAGTGTACGGGTTTCGATTTTAAAATCATAACGCTGTTCATAGCGCACAGCCCGCAACATGCGGGTTGGATCATCGATAAAAGAAAGCGAATGCAATACACGGACCAGCCTGCGCTTCAGATCAGAAAGACCACCGTAATAATCATGCAACTCGCCGAAATGAGCTCCATCCAGCCGTAAAGCCAGTGTGTTGATCGTAAAGTCGCGGCGGTGAAGATCAAGTTTGATGCTGCCATGCTCAACAATCGGCAAAGCACTGGGGTGTTCATAAAACTCCTGCCGGGCTGAGATGAGATCTAGAAAATCCGGCATAACAGGGATTTCCATTTTGCAGCCGGCCAGGTACCATCTGGCTGTCCTAAAGCGTGCGTGGCTGGTCAGCTTGCCACCAAATTTTGTCACCAGACTTTTGCCAAGCGCGATGGCATCCCCTTCCACCACCAGATCAAGATCTGCACTGGGATGATTAAGAAGTAAATCGCGTACGAATCCCCCAACTATATAGACCGGTAAATGCCGACTGGCTGCATGCTCTGCGATTACCTGGATCAACTCCAGCTTTTCGGGTACCAGCATTTTTTGCAAGCGGGTCGCCAATGAATGATATTGTGCAGTGTGAGGCTGCCGGCGGGAGAGAATTTTCAATACATCCGTACGTGTGACAATACCAACCAGTGTCATGGTTTCAGGTTCAACAACTGGAATCTGCCCCCAACCACTTTCGGCCATAACGGCTTGCAAACGCGGAAGCGAATCTGATGGTTGAACAAAAACCGTCCCGGCTTCCATCAAGCTTGCAGCAGTTACATTTAATTTGTGATGGGTTGCCCGATCCACGGCCCGCCTGGTCAGCAGCCCGACAATATTGGCGCCACTCACAACCGGGAAGCCTTCGTAACCATAACGGGCCATCAACCTGGCAGCTTCCAGTACAGGCGTATCATCTGAAATCACGCGCGGGCGCTTTGACATTAACTGTGCTACTGTAATTGCCGGGCGGACGTAACCTGGCAATATTGAAATAAGTTCTTCCCGAACACTCAGCAGCGTTTGATTCGTATCTTTCTTGATCAAGGCAGCCGCTGCACGGTTGTGGCCGCCCCCACCAAAAAAGGCTGAAATTGCAGAAACATCAATCTGGTCAGTACCTGACCTCGCAACCAGACGGACACCATCTGGTGTCTGGACCAGGACAAATAACGCATTGGGATCAAATAAATCACGTAATTTATGCGCCAGGGTGGAGATTTCTTCCGCCGGGTTGCCGGTTTCAGCGGTAGCCAGCATTACCTGGTGGCCATTAATATCGAGAGTTTCAAGGTTTGAAATTAATAAATCGTATAAATCACGCTGGTCAATGCTCAAGGGCGGGTTGAGAAAATCTGTCAGGCTGCGCAATTCCGCTCCCTGTTCCAATAACCAGGCAACTGCGTGCACATCACGCGGGGTGGTATGAGAATATGTCAATGTGCCAGTATCCTCATAAATTCCAAGCAACATCAAAGTAGCCTGGATTGGAGAAAGCACCTGACCCCGCTCCTGCATTATTTCAGCAAAATAGGTGGTCGTTGCCCCCAACTCAAAGGTGCACACATCCCATTTCTGAGGAATATCCCGTACTTTTGGGTTTTTCGGGCTGCTGCGATAGGGGTGATGGTCATAAACGCGGATTATTGTGTCTTTACCCATCCCTTTAAGCGAGATCAAGGATTGGGTATCCACCAAGCTTATAGATTCAATTGGCCCATCGGGTAAATCCCTTGGATCTACGAAGTCAAACTCCAACCCATAAAGGGTTATAAAAGAACGCACATTGCGATTTAAGCGGCGAGGCAAAACAGGCAAAGC
>CAZLJB010000545.1:0-3030 GCA_964559195.1 uncultured Anaerolinea sp.
AGGTCAAGGCTGTTGCTGAAGCTGTTGACCGTCGGTTAGCTCCGGTAGTGTAGATATAATTGATTTTCAAGTGTTGTTCGTAAGAGGTAATTTTCATGAGCGATGATTTTTTTCTATCGAGGGCAAAAATCGCAATTGTCGGTTTGGGCTTGATGGGTGGTTCGCTTGCGTTGGCATTAAAGGGAAAATGTGCTGCGTTGTATGGTATTGACCCGGATAAAGCCACTCTGGATTTAGCCATAAGACAAGAAATTGTTGATGATGCAGATTGCAACCCTGAAAAATTACTTTCCCTGGCGGATATGATCATTTTGGCGGCCCCTGTGCCGGCAATTTTGACAATCCTTGGCCAGCTTCCAGAATTAACCCCTAATTCCGCGATTATACTTGACCTGGGTTCAACCAAGGAAGAAATTGTTAGAAAGATGGAAGTTCTACCGGAGCGATTCGACCCAATGGGTGGTCATCCCATTTGCGGAAAAGAACGGCTTTCCTTGGAAAACGCAGATCGCACTTTGTATTTTGCTGCTCCGTTTATATTAACCCCCTTGAGACGAACATCCAATCGTGCCTTGGATGCGTGTAAGCAAGTAATTTCGGCAATTGGGGCGAGATTTGAAATACTTCGACCCGATGAACATGACCATATTCTTTCTTTTACAAGTCACCTTCCTTATTTGATTTCATCAGCGCTTGCTTTGGCAACACCACAGGATCTATCCGGGTTTGTCGGACCAGGATTCCGGTCGGCAAGCAGACTTGCAGGTACCCCATCAAGCATGATGCTTGGAGTCGTCGTGTCAAATCGGGATAATTTATTGTTGGCGCTCGAACGCCTGCAAGATGAGCTCGCATTGTTTACATCGGCGATTGCTGAAAATGATTATGAATCATTGAAAATAAGTTTGAATGCAGCCCAGGTTGCTTATAATAATTTGATTGGGCCAAAATAATTATGGACTCCAAACTAATTATCCCAATTAATCATGCAATACAATCCTCGGTAAAAATCCCAGGTTCTAAATCATTGACAAATCGATCTTTATTAATTGCTGCATTGGCAAATGGGCAGACTCGTTTGACTAATGCGTTGTTTTCTGACGATTCAAACTATTTTGCCGGTGCTTTACAGGAATTGGGGTTCGAATTAATTCTGGACGGTCAAAAAAAAGAAATATTTGTAAATGGGAATGGGGGAAGAATACATGCAAAGACCGGGAATTTGTTTATTGGAAATGCGGGTACTGCAGCTCGGTTTTTGAGTGCCTTTCTTACATTGGGAAGCGGGGAATATACCCTTGATGGAGATGCTCGCATGCGAGAACGTCCCATTGGTGATTTAGTTTCTTCACTAACCCAGTTGGGTGCAAATATTCGATCGCTGAAAGCTCAAGATAACCAGATGGGCTATGGGACCTTTCCTCCGCTAAAAATTATCGCTTCCGGTCTTCCCGGTGGAAAAACATATATCTCGGGTGAGGTTTCGAGCCAATTTTTATCAGCATTATTGATGGTATCACCTTATGCAAGAGAACCAGTCGAAATTTTTGTTTCGACTGAATTAAATTCCAAACCTTATGTTGATATGACATTGGGTGTCATGGCGGATTTTGGTATAAGAATTGAAAGGGATGGTTATCAACATTTTTCCTTAAATCCTGGAGTATACACATCTCCCAGGACTTATGCGATCGAAACAGACGCTTCTGCTGCTTCGTATTTTTTTGCAGTTCCGGCAATTTTAGGTGGAACAATAAGTGTTAATGATATTTCTCTTTATTCTAAGCAAGGTGACATTCAATTTGTAAATATTCTAAAAAAGATGGGATGTACTGTATATGAACATCAAAATATTATTGATGTAAAAGGTCCTGACCATATTCAAAATCTTTCCGGGATAGATATTGACATGAGTGATATCCCAGACACAGCACAGACTTTAGCTGTTATTGCACCATTTGCTTCAACCCCTACACACATTCATGGAATAGCATCCGCAAGGGTCAAAGAAAGCGATCGCGTAAGTGCCACATGTGTAGAATTAAGGCGTTTAGGTGTGACCGTTGAAGAACATTTAGATGGGATGAGTATTTATCCTTGTAAAAAAATATCACCTGCGTTGATTAATACATATAATGATCACCGGATGGCGATGTCTTTTTCGCTAATCGGACTGAAAGTACCCGGCGTGGAAATTGAAAACCCTGGTTGTGTTTCAAAAACTTTCCCCGATTACTTCGATGTATTGGATAAATTACGATGATAACTCTGGGTTTAATTGGTTGGCCGGTCTCCCATAGCCTTTCCCCAAAGCTTCACAATGCTGCTTTGCAAGCAAATGGCATAATGGGAGAATATTGCTTGTATCCTATTAACCCTCAGGAGCCTGAAAAACTGCTAAATATTCTTTCAAAAGTTCGCTCTGGGGAGATAACAGGATTAAATGTAACGATACCCCTTAAACAATCAGTAATTCCATTAATGGATGAGCTTACCGATACTTCCAGATCAATCGGCGCAGTAAACACTATTTATTCGAAAGATGGTCGGTTATATGGCCACAATACAGATGCGCCCGGATTTACAGCTGACCTGAAAGAGAATTGCGTGTTTCAAAATTATTCTGGCAAAAAAGTCATTGTTCTTGGGGCTGGTGGATCTGCGCGAGCAGTTGTGTGGGCGTTGCGGCAGATGTCTTGTCTAGTAACGATTGCTGCGCGTGATCCTGCTCAAGGCAGGTCTTTGATTGACGAGTTCCGAAGGCAATCTAATTATATGGAAATAAATTCCATTTCACTCGACCATGAATCATTGAAGCCATACCTCGAAAATACAAATATTGTCATTAATACAACCCCGGTCGGCATGTTCCCAAATATCAATGAATCTCCTTGGCCAAATGGTTTGCCGTTACCTGGTGGGGCTTTTATTTACGACTTAATTTACAATCCGGGCAAGACCAATCTTGTGACAACTGCCCATCAGATGGGGCTTCGAGCTGTGAATGGATTGGGTATGCTTGTTGAGCAG
>CAZLJB010000546.1:0-3023 GCA_964559195.1 uncultured Anaerolinea sp.
ATCGACCATAAACCAAGGTAAGGTAAAATACGCCGCAAAACGCAAGGATTACTGGTATCCATTGAAATGTACGGAGACGTTCACGCAGAAAAATAACTCCCATTAAGATACTCAAAAGTGGATTAATAAAATAACCCAGGCTTGCTTCGACTATAAAGTTAGAATTGACAGCCCAAACGTAAACAAGCCAATTTATTCCGATAAGTAGCGCTGCAAACAAATAAATTAATAAGACACGCCAATGGAACGCTTCAGTTTTTAATTTATTAAACTGTCTGCTTGTCAAAATAAAAATAAATAATATTATAAAAGACCAGACGATTCGATGACCAATAAGTTGAACCGCATCAACTTGATGAAGCCATTTCCAGTATATGGGAAAAAGCCCCCAAATTGTATACGCTCCAAGTGCATACCAAAAGCCTTTGTTGGCCATATTAATCTCCTCTCTTCCTAGTATACCAATAAGAAATAATGTCGGAATGGTTTCTGCACCATCAAATTATTGACAAAATTAATTTCAAGGAAGGTCAAATCTTTTGAGATGAAATAAATGTATTTAGTTTCTATTTTCCGCGAATTTATCTAGCGCGACCAATTGGCTATGCGCAATAATTATTTGATAATTCCCCTTCATTATTTTTATTCTGGGAACTTACAACCCAGTGGAATTCGAATTCAACTCAGGAGACTAATTGTGTTTATTTTTTTGGGCAAGCCAAGGTAAACTATTTGGAGAAAATTGATTTTTTTACACCCCACATTTCCGTGCTAGCGAACAGACCCCAAATTTCCTGAATATCATTTTCTGAGTAACAGTGACTGCTTTATTACAATAAGATATACTAGGGAGAAATTTCATAACTAATTCTAATAGCTGGGTTTTATTTATTATCAGGCACTTTCTAGAAATGAAATCAAACATCTAGTTGAATAAATGGATTTATTTCGCATTTGGACACTAAAAACGGGTCTTAAATCGAGTAAATATTCTGATATTCTGGTTTATTCTAATTATTCCCCAAATTATTTTGGGGATATCAAAGGCATTAAAAAATAAGTCCACATGATTCTTTTAAAGGAGAAATAAGTATGCCCAATAATAAACAGGAATTGGATGGAGATGTTTATTACCCTTCAGCGGACGTCATTGCCCAGGCAAGGCTGAAAGACTGGGATGAAACTGCCAAAGAAGCACTCAAGGATCCCCAGAAGTTTTGGGAAAAAGAAGCTGAAGAACTTGATTGGTTTCAAAAATGGGACAAAGTTCTCGATGATTCCAACAAACCATTTTTCAAATGGTTTGTTGGTGCAAAAACCAACATAACCTATAATGCAATTGACAGGCACTTAAAAACCTATCGAAAAAACAAGCTGGCGCTAATTTGGGAGAGTGAAGATGGAAAAATAGATCGAACTTTCTCATACTATGCTCTCAACCGCGAAGTATCTCGCATGGCTAACATCATTAAGGCTATGGGAATTACAAAAGGAGACCGCGTAACCATTTACATGGGCAGGGTTCCTGAAATTGTATTTGCCATGTTGGCTTGTGCGAAAATTGGAGCAATTCACTCTGTGGTTTTTGGTGGGTTTTCGGTGGATGCACTGCAAGGCCGAATCTCTGATAGCGAGTCTAAGTTAGTTATAACTTGCGATGGCTCATTACAAAATGGGAAGCTGGTCGAATTAAAGCGAATCGTGGACGATTCTCTGAAACACTGTCCGTCTGTAGAAAATGTAGTCGTGGTGAAACGCACATCACATGACATTCCAATGGAAGCCGGTCGAGATCATTGGTATCATGATTTATGTGCTTTGCCAATCGCAAATGGAAAATGTGCCACAGAAGTAATGGATGCCGAAGACCCATTATTTATCCTTTACACATCTGGCTCCACAGGAAAACCCAAGGCAATTCTTCACACCCATGGTGGTTACATGGTTGGAACCTATTCGACGCTCAAATACGCGTTTGATATCACAGATGAAGATAGGTTTTGGTGTACAGCAGATCCGGGCTGGATTACGGGGCATTCATATATTATTTATGGGCCACTCATTAATGGCGCGACAGTGTTTATGTTTGAGGGTGGCCCATCCTATCCATACCCCAATCGCTGGTGGCAATTAATCGAACGCTATGGAATTACAATTTTCTACACGGCCCCAACTGCCATCCGCGGGTTGATGCGGTTTGGTGAGGCATGGCCGAACAAACATGATCTCTCATCCTTACGCTTACTTGGTTCAGTTGGCGAACCAATAAACCCAGAGGCATGGAAATGGTTTTACCGCGTTATTGGAAAAGATAAGTGCCCCATCATCGATACCTGGTGGCAAACCGAAACAGGCGCATTTATGATTACCCCAACTCCCGTTGTACCGCTAAAACCCGGATCTGGAACTCGAGCATTTTTTGGACAAGAAGCCGAAATAGTAGATGAAAGTGGTAACCCAGTTGCCGATGGTGCTGAGGGTTTCTTAGTGCTAAAAAATCCGTGGCCATCCATGTTACGCACAATATATGGAGATCCTGATCGCTATGTCAAATCTTATTGGGAAAAATTCCCAGGTAAGTATATGACAGGCGATTCGGCACGGCGTGACAAAGATGGCTATTATTGGATAATCGGACGTGTCGATGATGTTATCAAGGTCTCGGGTCACCGCCTGGGAACAGCAGAAGTCGAATCAGCTCTAATTACCCACCATGCAGTAGCCGAATCAGCAGCTATCGGTTTGCCACATGAAATCAAAGGACAGGCAATTTACTGTTTCGTCCAACTAAAACCGGGGTTTGGTGCAACAGAAGAATTGGCCGAGGAATTGCGACAACATGTGGCGAAGCATCTTGGCCCGATCGCGCGTCCTGAAGAAATCAAGTGGATTGACAAACTACCCAAGACCAGGTCTGGGAAAATTATGAGGCGGGTTTTGAAAGCCCGCGCTCAAGGATTACCTGAAGGTGATCTTTCTACCCTGGAAGATTAAAAGAAAGTAAAAACAAAAATCTGCGAGAA
>CAZLJB010000547.1:0-3022 GCA_964559195.1 uncultured Anaerolinea sp.
GATAGCTTCAGGTGACTGGAGTTCAGACGTGTGCTCTTCCGATCTTTCTTGCAAAGCGAAGAACTTAAAACACTAATGCCAGGACTCACATTATTCAAAGGTCATTTCAGCATCAATGAGCCGTTAATCATGGCAGGTACATTGATTGCTACTTTACCCATGATCCTACTCTATCTATTCGGTCAGCGTCTCTTTGTCGAGGGATTGACTGCCGGAGCCATTAAATAATCCCAGGAAAAATATATGACTGCAGAAATCATTCCACAAGAAATTGATGAAACACCCGATGCAATTCGTGCAACTTTACGCGATGCGCGGCCATCCGCATTGAAAGCCGCGAATGCAGTTCGAGAGATTTCTCCACGCCGAATTTTCATCATCGGGAACGGTACATCACTGTATACAAGCATGGCTGCCACTTACACCGCCCGACAACTGGCAAACCCGGACAGTCCGTTGGTGATGGCATTTCCAGCTGGGGATTTCCGATTTTTCATGCCTGCAATTCAACCAAATGATGTCATTATTGGAATGTCAGCTTCTGGAGAATTTCGGGATGTATTGGCGATTTTTGAAAAATTGCGTGGGCATTGTCTATTAATCGGAGTGACACAGGTACCTGGCTCATCCATCACGCGCATTGCAGATCATATCGTCTTTAGTAGTGGTGGCCCAAGCCATGTTCCAGTGATGACAAAGACCTATGCATCAACATTAACTGCCCTGCAAGTGATTTTGCTTGAAATCTTCCAAGCCCCTGCTTCATATTTCGATGAACTAAGCGCTGCCGGGGATCGTTGCGCCGAAGCATTGATCGAAGCCAAGCGAATTATTCCCGACCTTGTCAAAAACATTTCCGAGTTTGAGCATGCCTTTTATTTTGGTGCGGGCAATGCGTATGCAGCCTCGTTGGAAGGCGCTTTGAAAATGAAGGAGATGGCTATCCTGCATGCTGAAGGAAGCGAAACCTGGGAGATGGCATCGGGACCTGCTACTGTAGTTTCTGACAAAACTTTGTGTGTGGCGTTATACACCGGAGAAAAAAGCGATGATTCGACAGCAGATACCGCCAGACACTGCCGACAATGGGGGGCACGTGTTTTAGAAGTTGGCCCGGTCTCTTATGTGGGAGATTGGTATTTACCTGTTGCAATATCCTCCATCCCATCGTATTCATCATTGGCACTTGTTCCACCACTTGCCCTACTCGCATTTCGAAATGCACGTGCGCGCGGATTCAATCCCGACAAGCCGGCCTGGCGTGAACGATATGTCTCTCAGGGTATGACTCATATTATTGGAGAATAAGCAGGATGTCCCTGAAAGCCATCGGAATTGATATTGGCGGAACTTATACCAAGCTAGCAATTGTCACGAATAACGGTGAAATTCAGGAGCTCGAAAATCAACCAACCGCGGCAAAGACTGATCCAAATCAATATCTCGATAATCTATTGAAATGGATAACTACCGTTACCAAGAAAAATAAAATATCCGGGATTGGTCTTTCTGCCCCGGGCTTTTTATCCGATGACCACCGTTCAATTCGATATAACCCAAACACTCCCGCCCTGGTTGGGATCGATTTCTTCAACCTTTTCGAGCGTTTTGGTTTGCCCATCTTGCTTGAAGAAGATTTAAATGTTCCAGCAGTTGCCGAATATCATTTCGGAGATTATCGCGGCGCGTCCAGATTAATGACAGCTTCGATTGGTACTGGCTTTGGAGCGGGGTTTGTATTGAATGGCAAAGTACTTGAATTTTCAGGTGGTACCTTAGGCGACACTGGTCATATCATTCTGGAACCTGATGGGCCAACCTGCACAGCTGGTTGCCATGGATGTGCTGAATCGCTGATTGCCACACCTGGAATTGAGCGCTTGGCTGAAAAAAATAACCCTAATAGGGTTCGACCGATCAAAGCAAACGAGGTCATTATGGCTGTTAAAGCCGGTGAGCCCTGGGCTTTAGATGTGATAGGAAAAATTGGGACCTGGTTGGGACAGTGGCTGGCTTCGGTGTCTCCAATATTTTTGCCTTCGCACATATTGTTGTGCGGCGGAGTGGCAGAATGTGGAGAACCTTTACGAAAAACAGCAGAAATCCGGTTTCAGCAACTTAGCGGCCCAGAATATACCCGATGCGTTCTTGCTTTGAGTCATTTCGGCGGGCGTGCTGGTGTAGTGGGTGCTGCTGCCCCTTTTTTAGTTAAAGCCGAGCCTGGAGAAGTTAAATGATTGGTTGGTTAGAGAATTTTACACAAACATTCCCACCAGAATCCTGGACTATCAAAACTGATGAACTGACTCAATACAGTCACGATGCCTGGCCAGTTGCTCTCAAACAGATCCAAAGCGGCCAAACTCCCTATTTGCCTCAACTCGTATTTCGCCCAACTTTTCCTCAAGAGGTAACGCAACTGTTGAAATGGGCAAATCAAAACAAAGTTCCCGTTACCGCCTGGGGTGCAGGTTCTGGAGTAGTCGGTGCAGCTTTACCCACAAAGGGTGGGATTTTGCTTGATATTTCGCGGCTAAATAAAATCCTCGCATTGGACGAGACCAATTTATTGGTAAAGGTTCAGGCCGGGGTAATGGGACATATCCTTGAGGCCGAACTCAATTCACGTGGATACACTTTGAACCATTCTCCACAATCTTTGGACCGTTCCACGGTTGGGGGTTGGATTGCTACCCGCGCTTGCGGTCAATTTTCATCCCGGTGGGGTGGCATTGAAGATCTTGCCCTTGCAATCACAGGTGTGCTGGCAAATGGCGAAACTTTCAATACTCGGCTATCTCCGCGAGCAGCAATTGGCCCTGATATTATCAATCTTTTCCTTGGTTCCGAAGGTACCCTGGCGATCATTCTCGACGTTACCTTGAAGATATTTCCAAAAACCGACAAGCGTTTACTCGAAACTCTTTCCTTTCCGTCGATTGAAAGCGGGTTGGCAGGCATGCGCCTGGTCATGCGAGATCGGAAGAGCGTCGTGTAGGGAAAGAGTGTTCAGAGCCGTGTA
>CAZLJB010000548.1:0-3006 GCA_964559195.1 uncultured Anaerolinea sp.
AGAAAAACTAAAATCCACGAATGAACAACTCCAGCTGCGTGTGATCGAAGTGGAAACCCTCCAGCAAGAATTGCTGGAACAAGCCATCCGCGATCCGCTGACCGGGTTGTACAACCGCCGTTATCTGAATGAAACCATGGAACGTGAAATAGCGCGCGCCAGGCGCGAAAACGACGTGTTTAGCGTTATCATTTCAGATATTGACCACTTCAAGATGATCAATGACAGCTATGGACACCAGGTCGGCGACCAATTTTTAGTGGAAATCGCTAACCTGCTCGGAAAACATACGCGTGGTTCAGATATTGCCTGCCGTTATGGCGGCGAGGAATTTCTGTTGGTATTACCCGGCATAAGGTTGGATAACGCTGTGAAACGCGCCGAAGAAATCCGGCAAATGGGCACGGAAGTCATCCTGCAACATGATGGGCGAGATCTAAGCGTAACGATGTCCTTTGGCGTGGCTTCTTACCCCAGTCATGGGCAGGCAGCCGATGAAATTATAATCAAAGCCGATAACGCCATGTACCACTCCAAAAATCGCGGGCGCAACCGGGTCACAGCCTGGGCCAGGGATGAATCTTCTGAAGCGCTAAACAAGGCATCCTGAAAAGCTGGAGGATATTTTAATGTAATAAACGGATGAATCTGATGGTGTTGATTGGGCTGGTGCCTGGCATTGTTCTGGCTGCCTGTGGCGGCGGTCAAGCTGAACCAGCGGCGCCCGCACCGGTTGCGGAAAATACACAGCCAGAGATAAGCATCAGCGACCGGGCGTTTTCCTCATTCTATATCTGTCAAGGTTTTGTTGCCGGTTTTGTGGTCAGCACTGTCAAGTCCCGGACATAATTCGGCGTTTTCTTACACTGGTTATACCGCTATCTTATTCTCCATTTTGTTATTGCCCTAAGCGAGGAAACCAAACCATGCAAATTAATCTAAACACGCGAAATCGGTTCATATTAATAGGTCTGATCTTGATTTTCAGCGTCATGCTGGCAGCCTGCGGGGATAATTCTGCGCCTGCTGATGCGTCACAACCCACGCCAGATGCGCAGCAGCCTGCAACGGCTGCAGAGGATGCGCAACAACCCACACCGGATACCCAGCAGGCCGCCGCCCAGCCAAACCAGGCAGCCACGGGCACCGTGATTTCTGATACCGGTTTTCGCCCTGAATTAAACGGCTTCTCGTATCCAAACTATGGCGATACCGGTTATACCAGCAGCGGTGAAACCTTTCCGGTCGTCAACCTGACCTCGATTGAAATGCGCCGCCTGTTTGGCGATGCCGTCTGCGGCGCACCAGCCCAGAGCGACAACACCTGTGTCTTGACTCCACCCGCCCAAAAGTGGATGGATCAGAACAACGCCAGCATGAGCGGCGGGCACTGCGAAGGTTTCGCCGTCTTGAGCCAGATGATCTATGGCGGCAAGGTCGATCCGAACCAATTCGGCGCTGCTCAAACCATCAATCTTCAGATCAAGGATAACGTGCCCCTGCAGCGTGAACTGGCTTACTGGTGGACAACGCAAGGCCCAATCTGGAATACCCAGCAGGTGCTGGCCCCCAAGGATGCCGTCGCCTACCTGAATTCAGAATACGCCAAGAACCCCAAAAACGTGTTTCGGCTCGGGATCACAAAAGAAGACAAAACTGGCGGACATGCCATCACAGCTTATGGCGTCCAGGATCAGGGCAATGGCGTTTCCTGGATCATGGTTTACGATAACAACTACCCCAGCCAGGCACGCCATATTACAGTCGATACGAACGCCAACACTTGGGAATACGAGGCCTCGATCAATCCCTCTGTCGGGCCCGATATGTATAAAGGCAGCGCGACCAACCCAATCCTGGTGGCCGATAACCAACCCCGTTTGCAAACCTTCCCTTGTGATTTTTGTAGTTCTGCAGGCACCGCCGACAAAGGTGGCAACCATCTGGCCCAGGCAGCGCCACAGTATAACGAAATTTGGACCGAAGGTTACGTCAATGTCGAGCTGCAAGACGACAAGGGCCGCAAAATCGGATATGACGAGAAGGGTAATTATGTCAACGAGATCAGCGAGGCGAAGTTTACGCCCATCCTGGCGGGTCCGTTGAGCGAAGTTCCACCCGTGATCGATCTGCCAGTCGGGCTGAATTTTACGGCTTACATTTGGGGTGATGATAAATCAGCCGAGATGCCAGCCTCCCTGACCATGATTGGGAAAGGTTACTACGTGGGCATCGATAATTTATTAATGCAGCCTGGTCAGGAAGATCAACTGTATGTAGACGGTGCTGGCGATGTGATCAATTACAAGACAGATGCGCAGGAAAGCCCCGACATCGTGGTGGGGATTGAAAAACCCGGCGCAGATTTCGAACTGGTGCTCAAAGCCGTGAAGGTCTCCAAGGGCACCGATATCTCGGTAAATTTCGACCAGAAGGAAGATATCTTTGCCTTCCAAACCACCTCGGATGCGCCCGCGGAATTTTCCATCTCGATCACCCGCATCGATGCCGACGGCAAGGAAGAGACTTTTGATACGGGTGACACGCCCATCACAATCGATCCTGCCAAAATGATGTACTTCTACTTTGGCAAATGGGGTGGCCAGGGCAGCAATCTCGAAGTTGGCTATGATGAGAACGGCAATGGCACCATCGAGGATAGCGAAATCACCAATATGGCGGATGCCAAATAGCCTTCGCAATTTCAGCGCATAAGCCGGGTGGTTGGCAAAGATGACCTATAAAACCAAACACACCACCGTTAAGAAATTAACGATGGTGTGTTTGGGAAAATTACCCATATAACAGCCTTCAGAGCGGGTGATGGGATTCGGACCCACGATATCTTGCTTGGGAAGCAAGCGTTCTACCACTGAACTACACCCGCGTGGTTGCAGTCAAGTTCCCTTCATATATTAACAGGGTGTCTGCAGTTTCTAATAGCGATAAGTTTTTTGGGAGCAAGCGTTCATTGCTCAAGTGAGGTATTCTACTTCAGGACAGGTG
>CAZLJB010000549.1:0-2998 GCA_964559195.1 uncultured Anaerolinea sp.
CCCAAAAAGAACAAATATTCTGCTATAATAGCCAAATCGGTGAATTCTTATCCAAATTACTTTATTGGAGGCTGAAATGAATTTTGGTTCGATTAATTGGCTGGCGGTATTGGTGTGTGTTCTGATCAGCATGATCAGCGGTTCGATCTGGTATCACCCCAAAACATTTTTCCCGGTCTGGTGGAAGGGCATTGGCAAAACAGAAAAAGACAACCCCGGCTCCAGCAATATGGCCATGACCTGGGGGCTGACCGTATTTTCTTCTTTTGTCCAGGCAGCGGCGATGGCGCTCATGATCAACGCGTTGGGTGGGCAGATGACAGGCGGGGTGACCCTCTTATCAGGTGCCGGGACGGGCTTTTTGTTGTGGTTGGGTTTTATCGCCCCCACTTACCTGGTCAACAAGCTCTTCGCCGGGCATGGCTTGAAGATTTGGGCGATTGAAGTTGGAAATCACCTGGTCAATTTTGTGCTCTTCGGCGCACTATTAGGTGCCTGGCGTTGATTTTATATCTATCTGTCCTGGCAGGTGGTTCCCAGGGCCCCGGGGAAGCTGGCAGGCGATCCCGACCCGGTCAAGTCACAGCGCGTGATCCAGGCCATGCTCCAGATGAAGAAAATCGATGCCGCGCTTTTGCAACGCTCCTACGACGGGAATTAAGACCCGCCCATCTGTCGATTTACTTTGGCTTAGAATAAACTTTGGTATTGACAGACGGCATGCTATTTACTGATTAGTTGAAGCTATTTAGGACCACAGAAAAGTGTCCATTTTTTAGGGATGTTACCCAACCTGGGAAGAATCCTGTGGATGGTTATTCAAGGAGACCGATATGAGTGGAGTACGTTTATTGGTAGGTACGCGCAAAGGCGGCTTTATCCTGACTTCAAATGCGCAGCGCCAAAACTGGAAGGTCAGCGGCCCGCACTTTGCGGGTTGGGAAATTTATCACATCAACGGATCACCTGCCGACCCCAACCGGCTGTACGCTTCACAATCCAACGGTTGGTTCGGACAGGTAATTCAGCGCTCAGACGATGGTGGCCAAACCTGGAACCCGGTCGATAACAAGTTTGTCTATGCTGGCCAGCCAGGCACACACCAATGGTTCGACGGCTCTCAGCATCCCTGGGAGTTCAAACGCGTCTGGAACCTGCAGCCCTCGCTGACCGATCCGGATACGCTTTACGCGGGCGTCGAGGATGCAGCCCTCTTTCGCAGCACCAATAGCGGTCAAGCGTGGCACGAACTCGCCGGGCTGCGCGATGCCAGGGGTCACTTATGGCAGCCTGGCGCAGGGGGTATGTGCCTGCACACCATCCTGCTCGACCCATCCAATCCCAGCCGCATCTTTGTCGCCATCTCAGCAGCTGGAGCCTTCCGCAGCGAGGATGGCGGCCAGAGCTGGCTGCCGATCAATCATGGGCTGAACTCCGGCCCCGAACTGCCCGACCCACAGGCCGAGGTGGGTCACTGTGTTCATAATCTCGCCATGCATCCAACCCGCCCGGGTGTGTTATTCATGCAAAAGCATTGGGATGTGATGCGCAGTGACGACGCTGGCGGGCTGTGGCATGAAGTCAGCGGCAATCTGCCGAGCGATTTCGGCTTCCCGATTGCCGTTCACGCCCACGAACCGGAGACCATTTACGTCGTCCCAATCAAAAGCGACACGGAACATTATCCACCCGAGGGCAAATTGCGGGTTTATCGCAGCCGCAGTGGTGGCAATGAGTGGGAAGCGCTAACCAAAGGTTTGCCACAGAGCGATTGTTACGTCAATGTCTTACGCAATGCCCTGGCAGTCGATACGCTTGACTCATGCGGCATCTACTTTGGCACCACCGGTGGACAGGTTTACGCTTCCCCCGATTCTGGTGATACCTGGGCGCCAATCGTCCGCGATTTGCCAGCCGTCTTATCTGTCGAAGTCCAAACCCTGCCATGATCCGCGTTTCGCTGCCCCATCCGTTACGCCAGCTGGCCAATGTCAAACGTGAAATCATGCTTCAAGTCAGCGCGCCGGTCACCCAGCGCGCTGTTTTGGATGCGCTTGAAGCATGCTACCCGGTCTTGCGAGGCACGATTCGCGACCATGTCAGCCAGGAAAGACGGGCTTTCATCCGTTTTTTTGCCTGTGGGCAGGACCTTTCTCTGGAAGGGCCCGACACCCTGCTGCCGGAGGCCGTGGCAGATGGCAAGGAAATTTTTCGAATCGTTGGTGCCCTGGCCGGTGGATAGGCCAGCGCACACCTATTTAAAAATCTTTGCCAGCGCGTTTTTGAAGACTTCGTAGGGTTGGGCGCCCACCAGTGCGTAGCGCTCGTTGATGACATAGGTCGGCACACCGCTGACGCCAATTTGATAGGCTTGCTGCACCCGTTCAGCCACTTCAGCGGTATATAGGCCGCTTTCGACCGCCTGCTGCATTGCCTGACCATCCAGCCCAACTTCATCAGCGGCAGCGCGCAGCACATCCCAGGTACTGATATCCTGGCCTTCGCCGTAAACTTTGCGAAAAACGACCCGGTGAAACTCGTTTGCCTTTCCCAGACGGCTGGCATGTTCGGCGGCCTCATGTGCCAGGCGGGTATTCAAAATTCGCTCAGTCGAGACGAAAGGCAACCCATAGCCAGCCGCCATCTGGCTGAGCCGCTGTTCAGATCCATTCAGGCGGCCTTTTTTAATATAATCCGGCAGTTCCATGCCTTCCGGCGGGGTATCGGGCTTCAGATAAAACGGGCGCCACTCCACCTGCACTTCGTATTCTTTTTCAAGCATCGCGACCACACCCTGGCCGACATAGCACCAGGGTCAGATATAGTCGGAATAGATGGTCAATGAAAATTTTTCCATTTAGCTCGCTCCATTTACAGGATGGGTGGCATTATAACAGTTGATGATCTCTTCAATCCAATTATTCGATTTTCACGCCGCGCAGGCGCAGGCTGTTTGAGACCACAAACACGCTGCTAAAACCCATGGCACCGGCTGCCA
>CAZLJB010000550.1:0-2994 GCA_964559195.1 uncultured Anaerolinea sp.
GCTGGTTGAAGCGCTGGACATAGGCCAGGAAGGTGATGACCAGGCCCAGGGAAACCGCGGTGCCAAATAAATTGGCGCCATTGAGCAGAGCCAGCCCGCCAGCGCCGACCACGATCGCCAGGGCCAGGTAGCCGAGCGCTTCCAGTGCGGGAGCCAGGGCGGAAGTAAAGGTCACAGCGCGTACATTGGCATCGCGGTTGGCAGCGTTGGTGACTCTGAAGTTCTCAATATTCTCTTCGGCGCGGTTAAAGGCCTGGGCCTCGCGCACAGCCGAGATGCTTTCCTGCAGGCTGGCGTTGACCGAGCCCATTTCCTGGCGGGTCTTGCGGAAGGCTTTGCGGGCCTGGTCGGAGAAGTAGAGCGTAACGACCACCATCAACGGAGTAACCGCCATGCTCAACAGCGCGAATGGAATATTCTTGCTGAGCATGTTGTAGGCAATCCAGATCAGCAGCAGCACACCGCTGGCCACGTTGACAAGCGCAAAACTGATGGCCTGGTTGATGGTTTCGGTATCGTTGGTGATACGGCTCATCAAGTCGCCGGCTTCATGCTCGGCGTAATACCCGACCGGCAGGCGGTGCAGGTGATCAAAGACTTCGGTGCGCAGCAAGCGCAGCACATGCTGGCCGGCCCAGGTCATCGAGAAGAAGGTCATACCGGTCAGGATGGAACCCAGGACATACAGCACGATGATCAGCAGGATCATGCGTAGCAGGCCAGCCAGGCGCTCATCGCTGGTTTGGGTGCCATCTGTTTTGGGGGCGGCCAGCCCACCCAGGGCAAACACATTTTTGATAATGGTCTGGGTGATGCCATCCGGCTGTTTATCAGCCGAAAGCCAGCAGTTCGAACCGACGCTGCTTTGTTCGGCCGCGGCGCCGGGGAAACTGAACCCGGCTGAGGCCGAGGCGGGTGAAAGGTAACAATCCACCAACTGGCCGGTTAACTCAGGGGTGGTTACCTGGGCCCAGGTTGAAATGATCACGAAAACGGCGGCCAGCAGCAGGACTGGCCAGAACGGCGCAAAATGTTTCGCCAGGCGGCCAAGCGTCTGGCTGGCGCTTTTTGGCCTGGATGTTTCTTGGTTAAGCAGGCCGCCATGGCGACCAGGTCCACCCATCATAAGAATTACTCCAATCTCACTAACTTAAGCGTGTTGTGTCTCGCCGAGCAGTTGGGACGTATAAATATCGGCGTAAATTTCGTTGTCTTCCAGCAGATCGGCATGTTTACCGATGGCTGCCACCCGGCCCTTGTCCAGCACGATAATCTGGTCGGCGTTCATGACGGTGCTGATGCGTTGGGCAATCACAAAGGAAGTGCGATCCTTCATCAAGCGGTCGAGGGCGGTCTGGATGATGGCTTCGGTGCCAAGATCGACACTGGAAGTTGAATCGTCCAGGATAAGAATGCGAGGGTTCAGGAGCAGTGCGCGGGCAATCGCAATACGCTGCTTCTGACCGCCCGAAAGCGTGGTGCCGCGTTCACCGACCGGGGTATTGTAGCCTTCTGGGAAGGACAGGATAAAATCCTCAGCCGCGGCGGCCTGGGCGGCAGCGCTGATCTCTGCATCGCTGGCGTCCGGTTTGCCAAAGGCAATGTTATCCCGGATACTACCGGAGAAGAGCGTGGTTTCTTGCAGCACAATCCCAATCTGGGCGCGCAGCGATTCGAGTTTTAGATCGCGCAGGTCATACCCATCGATGGTGATGCGGCCTTCGGTTGGATCGTAAAAACGAGGCAGCAGGTTGATGATGGAGGTTTTGCCGGAGCCGGTGGCGCCCAACAAGGCGATGGTTTGGCCAGGTTTGGCCTCAAAGCTGACCTTGTCGAGCACCGGGTCGCCGCCGCCGACGTAGCGGAAGGTGACATTTTCGAAATTGATGTTGCCGGTTACGTTGGGCAGATCAGCCGCAGTGGGTTTGTCGGTCACATCCGATTTGGCATCCAGTATCTCGAAGATACGGGTGGCAGAAGCAGCCGCCTGGCCAAACTGGGTGATGATAAAACCAAGCTGGGCAACCGGGAAAAAGATGTACATCAGGTACATGCTGAATTCCTGCCACTCACCCAGAGTCAGGCTGCCCAGGATGATCTGCCGCCCGCCCACATACAGCATGGAGGCCTGGCCCAGGTTGGCAATCAGGAAGATCATTGGCATCAGGAAGGTAAACATGCGCGCGATGACGATCTGCTGCTCCATCAGGTTATCGGCTGCCACCCGAAACTTGACTTCTTCACTCTTTTCGCGGGTGAAAGCCTTGACCACCTTAATTCCGGCCAGGTTTTCCTGCAGGATGGTGTTAAGCGCCGAGAGTCTCTGCTGAACTTTTGCAAAGAGTGGCTGGCTGACGGTGCCAAAAAAGATAAACAGGACCATCGCTACCGGCAGAATCCAGATTGTGGCCAGGGCCAATTGTGGATTGGTGGAAAACAGGATGATCAGGGTGGCAGTCAGCAGCACAATCGCGCCGACCAGTTGCAGCAAACCCTGACCCAGGAACAGGCGCAGTTTTTCAACGTCATCCGTGGCCCGGATCATCAACTGACCGGTCTGGTTTTGGTCGTGATAGGAAAACGATAGGCGCTGGATTTTGGCGTACAAATCGTTGCGCAGATCAAAGGCCACCGCCTGTGAGTTACGCTCGGCCCAGTAAGCCTGCAAAAAAGAAAAAAGACCGCGCAGAATCGCAAAACCAACAATAAACAACCCGGCTTGAATTAACTGGTTGGGTGCGCTGGTCTTGTCGGCGGTCAATTGGGCAACGAGTTGATCCTTGCTCCAGCTGGTGTTGTATTTGAGAAACTCAAGAATCTTCGGCAAGGCCATCGGCATGGCCATGGCCGGGATTTTATCGAGAGCTTCCAGCACCTTGGTGGCGATCACGCCACTGGTAACCGAGTCAATAATGCTGCGGATCAAGCGTGGCACGGCTAGCTGCGAGAGAGTCGCAACAATCAGGAAAATATAGGGCAGGGTGGCCTGACCCC
>CAZLJB010000551.1:0-2992 GCA_964559195.1 uncultured Anaerolinea sp.
GAAAAAGATGGTCTTTTCTGTGAAGCCATCTTTGGCCCCACTCGCGACTGGCAGTGTTATTGCGGTAAATACAAAAACCCGCGCTACAAAGGTATCATTTGCGATAAATGCGGTGTTGAAGTTACTCGCGCTGCGGTCCGCCGGGAACGCATGGGTCATATTGGTCTTGCAACCCCGGTTGCCCACATCTGGTATACCCGACGCATCCCTTCTTATCTGGGATTACTTCTGGATATTTCACGCCGAAACCTGGATCGAGTGCTGTATTTTGCGCAGTACATTGTCACCTATGTGGATGAAGATTCCCGTCAGAAAGCGCTCAAACGGCTTGAAGATGAAATCAACGTCTCTGAACGTGAACAGGCCACTATCATTAACTCCAAAATCGCTGAAGTCAAGACGCAGCGTGATCATAAAGTCAATGAAATGAACCAGCGCAAGGTTGACATTGACCGCTCTTATGATGAACAGATTGCTTCCCGGTTGGAACCTGTCATCCAGGAAGGCCAACGGCTGGAAGCTCAGCTGCAGGAACAGAATGGTTCTGCAGCAGCCAGGGCGATCGTTTTCACCACCACAGGTGAAACCATCGTTGCAGCAGGCGATGTAATTGCCAGCACACATATTTCAAAAGTGCAGAAAAGTGTGCGTGAACGCCTGGAAAGCCTGGAATCTGAACTCAAAGACCAGAAGTTGCGTGAGATCGAACACATCAAGATGGATGTCGATAGGCTCAAGGCTGAAGCCGCCGAGCAAATGGAAGCTTTGCGCAACCAGTTGGAAGATCAGGCATCCTCAACCCAAAATACCACATCGCATTCACGCGAAGAGTTGATGGAATTACGTCCATTTACATTCCTGAGCGAAACACGCTATCGCGAACTTAAGTCACGCTGGGGCCAGGTCTTCCGGGCCGACATGGGCGCAGAGGCTTTTTATGACATTTTAGGCCGCCTCGATCTTGACGCCCTCTCGGAAGAATTATGGCGCGAAGTTCGCACCACCAAATCCAAACAGAAACGAAAAAAGGCCACAACCCGCCTTAAAGTTGTGGAGGCTTTCCGCCGTTCCGGGAACCGCCCTGAATGGATGATCCTGACGATTTTGCCGGTTATTCCCCCAGACCTGCGCCCAATGGTGCAGTTGGATGGCGGTCGCTTTGCAACCTCTGATCTTAATGACCTGTATCGCCGCGTTATCAACCGCAACAATCGTCTCAAACGCCT
Organism: uncultured Anaerolinea sp.; assembly: GCA_964559195.1. Taxonomy (GTDB): domain Bacteria; phylum Chloroflexota; class Anaerolineae; order Anaerolineales; family Villigracilaceae; genus UBA5195. Next base: position 1,227 of record CAZLJB010000551.1, read on the forward strand.
GCTTGAACTTGGGGCGCCGGATGTGATTGTGCGCAACGAAAAACGCATGCTGCAAGAAGCAGTCGACAGTTTGATTGACAATTCCCAACGAGGCAAGGCCCTCAGCCGCCGAGGCCGCCGCGAGCTGAAATCCCTGAGCGATATGCTCAAGGGTAAGAAAGGCCGCTTCCGCCGTAACTTACTCGGTAAACGCGTGGACTATTCAGGTCGCTCGGTAATCGTGGTAGGTCCACAGTTAAAACTTTACCAATGCGGTTTGCCCAAGAGCATGGCCCTGGAACTGTTCCGCCCGTTCGTGATCGCACGACTGGTGCTGCACAACTACGCTGCTAACGTAAAGGGAGCGCGCCGCCTGATCGAACGCAACCGTCCCGAAGTTTGGGAGGTTCTGGAAGAAGTCATCAAGGATCGCCCGGTCATGTTAAACCGCGCGCCAACCCTGCACCGTCTGGGTATTCAAGCCTTTGAACCACTGCTGATTGAAGGATCTGCCATCCAGCTTCACCCACTGGTAACAACCGCTTTCAACGCGGACTTTGACGGTGACCAGATGGCTGTACATGTACCCCTCTCCAATAAAGCCGTGGCGGAAGCCCGCCGGCTGATGCTGGCATCCAAAAACCTGCTCAAACCTGCCGATGGCGAACCAATCATTTCGCCCTCGAAGGATATGGTGCTGGGCGTTTATTACCTAACCATGACTGACCGCCATCCCCACAAGGGTGATGGGCGCATTTTTGGCGAAATGGATGAGGTCGATCTGGCCTTCCAACTTGGACAGGTGGATGTACATGCCAATATCAAGCTGCGCGCACTAACCTGGTACAGCGATGATGGCTCACGCATGCCTGTTCAGGAAACCCGCATGCTCGATACAACTGTCGGGCGTGTACTCTTCAACCGCATTTTGCCCGATGAGGTCCAGTTTGTAAATGACGTTCTTGAAAAAGGCGGCGTAAAGGATCTGATCGCCGAAGTATACGAAATCTGCGGGCAGGAAATCACCACAAACGTAGCTGATGCGGTCAAAAATATTGGCTTCACCTACGCCATGCGTTCTGGCATTACCCTGGCAGTCTCTGACATTGCCGTCCCTGCCAAGAAGGCCGGTATCATTGCCGGCGCGCTAAAAGAAGTGGAAGTTGTCCAACGCGATTTCCGGCGCGGTCTGTTAACCGAGCAGGAACAAAACGAACGCATCATCCAAATCTGGCAGAGAACCACCAACGATGTCGCCAAAGAAGTCAAATTGAACATGGACCCGAGCGGAAATCTTTCGACCATGGCCAGTTCTGGCGCTACCAAAGGCGGTTTTGGTCCAATTTCACAGCTGGCAGGCATGCGCGGTTTGATGGCAGATCCATCTGGTCGCATCATTCCAATGCCTATCAGCTCCAATTTCCGTGAAGGTCTGACCGCCCAGGAATATTTCATTTCCACACATGGCGCGCGTAAAGGTCTGGCAGATACAGCTCTGCGTACTGCCGATGCAGGTTATCTGACCCGCCGCCTGGTTGATATTGCCCAGGACGTGATCATTAATGAGATCGACTGCGGCACACAGGAAGGTATTTTCATTCGCAAGGCAGATGATGTAGCCGGGCAGGCACTTTCCAGCCGCCTGTACAGCCGCTTTGCAGCCGCACCGGTCTTTGATCCTGCCACTGGTGAGCTGCTCTGTGATCGTGACGAAATGATCGATCATGACCGCGCCCGCAAAATTGCGCTGGCCGGGGTATCGGATGTAAAAGTTCGCTCGGCCATGA
>CAZLJB010000552.1:0-2987 GCA_964559195.1 uncultured Anaerolinea sp.
TCGCTGAAATAGCGGCAGACTCGTAATATATAGTGCCGTCTTTTTTACGGTTTACAAATTCTCCATGCCATTCTTTTCCTTGCGTGATGGTCTGCCATAGTTGAATGTGCGTCTCTGGCGCTGTGAAATCAGTTTTCAGGATCCGCGGGTTTTTCCCGACGGCTTCATCAGAACTATAACCTGTGACCTGAATAAAGTGGGGATTTACATATTCGATATTCCCAGCCAGATCTGTGATCACAATCGAAGCCGGGCTCTGTTCGACAGCCTGTGTGAGTTTAAGCAGTTCCAGCTCGACGCGCTGACGCGCTATAATTTCCTGTTCCGCACGGCCAAGCGCTTGTTGTGTAGTCTGTTGCCCCCACAAAGATACCGCCCCTATCAAGAAAAACACCCCCGTATATGAAATCCAGTTTATGAGCGTGACGGCATGAACGGACTGGGGCAGCATGCCCGCGTTTTCTGCCAGGATCAATCCCAGCACAGCCAGCGAACAGATGCTGGCGGAAAGCAGAATACCGCGCCATTCAAACAATATCCCCGCTGTAATGATCACAAGCAGATAAACCAATGTGATCGGGACGAGAACCGTCCCATTGATGATTTCAACCAGAATGACCACGAGAAACACCAGGATCATCACACCACTGCCTGCCAGTGCAACTTTACCGTGTCGCAGCAAGTAGTACAAAAGCAAAACGACAAAAAATAGGACAAATGAGGTGGAGCCTATCCCCGCTCGGGTTATTCCATCAAACAAATAAACAGGGGTCGTGAGCCCCAAAAAAGATAGAACAAATAATATCGTTAAATTGAGGAAACTGGCGCGGCGCGTTTTTTCTTGATCGCCTTCAAAAACGGGAGGCGCAAGCCATTTTTTAATCGATGCCAGCATGGGGAATTTATTGATTTTTATTTTCATCTGGTTGGCCCGTTGTTTTCTGGAAGTTAATTTCGCCATAGTCTGAAGTCGTTGATGGTTCTGAGCGATCAAAGCATGGCGGGTCAAAATATTTGGCTAATTACCGTATCGGCTGATTAATAAAAATCAGCCGAAATCGTTCTATCCTCATGATTTCGGCTGATTCTTGGGCAGTGTGGGGGGAAAAATGATAATAATAAGGTTTCAAACCATTGTAGCATCAAAATCGCTTTCAAGCACAAAACCTGCCAGCACTTGGCATGATTGGGCCAGCATGCTTTTCCCCTGCATCACTCACGGGTCAGCAGCGCCGCCCCCAGCAGCAGTTCAGCCCCATCCATCCTGGAAAGCTCGACCCGGCAGCGATCCTTAAAAAACGGATGCATCCGCTCCTGCAGCTCAGGGAAAAAGTACCGCTCAAAGATATCCACTGAGCGTACCAACCCCCCGCCAATCACCACCAGCTCCGGATCAATGCACGTCACCAGATTGGTGATCATCATCGCCAGGCTCCTGAAAGCCGCCTGGATGATCGCCTGGCAGGCCGCATCCCCGGCCCGGCAAGCCACAAAGACCAACTCCGCTGTGACAGCCTCGGCCCGGTTCCCGCACAAGCGCGCCAGCTCTGGGCAGGCCTGCGCCCCTTTCGCCAGCGCCAGCCGGCCATCCCGGGCAATCGCCCAACCCGAACTCAAGGCCTCCAGGCAGCCATGCCGCCCGCAGGAACACAACGGCCCGTTCGCATCCACCCCATAATGACCCATCTCACCCGCCAGTCCGGCACCCCGGTAAGGCTGGCGACCCAGCACAAACCCGCCTCCCACCCCGGTGCTGACCTGGATGTAAGCCAGGTTGGCCACCTGCCGGTGACCGCCGAACCACCACTCACCCAGCGCCGCCACATTGCCATCATTATCCATGGCCGCCGGCAGCTGAAAAGCCTGGCTGACCTGCTCAACCAGCGGGGCGCCATTCCAATCCGCCACGTGGTTCGACAGCAGCACACTGCGGCGATCCGCGCTGACCGGCCCCCCAAAACTGATCCCCACCGCACTGACCTTGTGCGCCTGCCCGCAAGCCTGCAAAGCCTGCCGCCCGCAGGCCAGCATGGCCAGCAGCGTGCCGCTGGCTCCTTCCGAAACCGGCGTCTGCTGGCGGATGACTGGCCCGACAATTTTCTCAAGACCCAAATCCACGATCGTCGCCGCCAGTTTCGTGCCGCCAAAATCCAGGCATAAGACCAGCTCGTCCGATTCGGCAGCCCGCCGGCCCGTTTTAATGACCATAAAGAACCGCGCCGCGCAGCAGGCCCGCCAGAATATGGTTGATGATCAAATGCACATCCTCGATCATTTCCATGCTCTCGCTCGGAACCACCAGGCAAATATCCGTCAGCGCCTTCATCTTGCCGCCCTGGAAACCCGTCAGCCCGATCACCTTAATCTGCATTTCGCGCGCAGTTTGGATCGCATTGATAATATTGCCGGAATTCCCCGAGCCGCTGATCGCGATCAAAATATCTCCGGGCCGCCCCAGTGCCAGCAGCTGCTCTGAAAAGATGACCTGATAACCCTCGTCGTTGGCGTAGGCCATCACGGATGGCACATTATCATTCAGGCAGATCGCCCGCATGCGCTGCTTGCCATCCTGGCGCGTGTTTTTTCCAAAATCACAGACCATGTGCGAGGCCGCCGCCGCGCTGCCGCCGTTGCCGATCACAAAAACCTGCTTGCCGGTTTCGCGCGCATCCTGCAATACTTCATTAATTTCGGCGAATTTATCCGTGGGCAGAGCCTTCAGGACTTCGCTCAACTGGCTGGTGTACATCTCAACAAAACTGTGCATGTTATCCATTTTCTTATCTCCTGTCAGATTGCGGGGTCAGCCCCGCTGTCTAGAATTATTATTGGGATTGGAGTCTCATCATTCAACCATCCGGCCAAACCTGTACCGGACTGGCAATATTAGCCGCGCGCGCAAATTCCGGCCAACGAGAAAGATCCCCTCCTCGTCCATTGTGTCACCCCAGGTGAACTCCCGGGACGTCTCTAACTGGAATGTCAGG
>CAZLJB010000553.1:0-2986 GCA_964559195.1 uncultured Anaerolinea sp.
ACACGGCTCTGAACACTCTTTCCCTACACGACGCTCTTCCGATCTGGTCTTGATCAATGACATCCTGGATTTCTCAAAGGTCGAAGCTGGCAAGCTGGAGTTGGAGCTGCTCGATTTTGATCTGCTCGATTTACTGGATGATTTCGCCGCGACCCTGGCCGTGCCGGCCCGTCAAAAGGGGCTGGAACTGTTGTGCAGCGCCGAACCGGATCTGCCACGCCGGCTGCAAGGCGATCCCGGCCGGCTGCGCCAGGTCTTGACCAACCTGGTCGGCAACGCCATCAAGTTTACAGCGGCCGGAGAGGTGGTGGTGCGGGTGGCGGTCGTTTCGATCAGCGCGCGTGAGGTTGAGCTGCGTTTCTCGGTCAGGGATACCGGTATTGGAATTCCCCCTGAAAAACTTGACTTGCTCTTCCATAAATTCAGCCAGGTGGATGCTTCCACCACGCGCGAATATGGCGGCACCGGTTTGGGGCTGGCCATCTCCAGGCAGCTGGTGGAATTGATGGGGGGTCAAATTGGAGTACACAGCCAACCCGGGCAGGGCTCCGAATTCTGGTTCAGCGTGCGGCTGCAACTCCAGCCGGTCGAACTGGTCGGGCGCCTCGATCCGCAGGCGCATTTCGAGGCTGTGCAGGTGCTGGTGGACCAGCGCAGTGTTGAAAACCCGGTGGCGCAGAAGCCTGCCATCCAGCGGCGCCCGTCACGCGAAATCCCGCGTATCACCACCCCGCCCGGAACACGCATTCTGCTGGTGGAGGATAACAGTACCAACCAGGCTGTGGCGCTCGGGATCCTGAAGCGGATTGGTTTTTCAGCTGATGCGGTCTTCAACGGCCAGGAAGCCTTGCGGGCTCTGGAGATGGTTCCCTACGCGCTGGTGCTGATGGATGTGCAGATGCCGGTCATGGATGGGCTGGAGGCCACACGTCATATCCGCGATCACCATTCTACGGTGCTCAACCATTTGGTGCCGGTGATTGCCATGACGGCGCATGCCCTGCAGGGTGACCGCGAGCGCTGCCTGCAGGCCGGTATGAATGACTATATTTCCAAGCCGATTGACCCGCGCACACTGGCTGAAACCCTGGCGCATTGGGTGCCCGGAGCCGGGCTGGAAAGCCTGGCATCGGCCCAGGCCTCACCGGCGCAGGCCGCCCTCAAGCTGCCGCCGGTTTTCGACAGGGAGGGAGTCATGGATCGCCTGATGGGCGATGAGGAACTGGCGCGCCTGGTCTATGCCGGTTTCCTGGATGATATTCCGCACCAGATCCTGCTCTTGAAGAGTTACCTGGCGCAGGAAGACGCCGTCAGCGCTGAACGGCAGGCGCATACCATCAAGGGTGCCTCGGCCAATATTGGCGGCGAGGCGCTGCGGGCGGTGGCTTTTGAGATGGAAAAGAGCGGCAAGGCGGGTGATCTACCCGCGGTACGTGCCCGGTTGGACGAACTGGAAACCCAGTTTGAGCGCCTGAAAAAGGTTTTGGAGTCCGAAATATCGCCAAATTGAAGTAAAATTATTCACTAAAAAATGTTTCGCTTGAAATCTTATTGTGTTTTTGGACGGGTTGGTGACAGGCAATTGAAGGTTGAAACCCGGCAGTTCGAGTATTAACATTGTTTTTGAACAAGAATTCTGACTTGGAGGTTGCCTGAGTATGAAAACACTGATCGTGGAAGACGACTATACCAGCCGGTTGCTGATGCAGGAGATGTTGAAAGGCCTGGGACCGGTCACTGTCGCGCTGGATGGACAGGAAGCGGTAGAGGCGGTGCGCGTGGCTTTGAAGGATAAGCAACCCTTTGATCTAATTTGCCTGGACATCATGATGCCGGGGCTGGATGGACAGCAGGCCCTGAGGGTCATCCGAGAGATTGAAGCCGAACACGGCTTCCCGCTCAATAAAGGTGCCAAGGTCATCATGACGACCGCCCTTTTTGATCTCCAAAGCGTGATCAGCGCCTACCAGGGCATGTGCGATGGCTACCTGACCAAACCCATTCATAAGAAGCAGTTGCTGGATGAACTGCTCCGGCTAGGACTGATTCGCTGAGTGTCTAATTGATTGTGAAGGATCTTAGCATGCGTGTTTTGATTGCCGAAGATGACCTGACTTCCCGTACTATTTTGAACGGCCTGATTAAAAATTGGGGCTATCAGATCGTCCTGGCTGCCGATGGGATTGCCGCCTGGCAGGCCCTGCAGGAGCCGGATGCACCGGCGCTGGTGGTGATGGATTGGATGATGCCAGGTCTGGATGGTGTCGATGTGGTGCGCCAGGTGCGTGCAAAATTCACCGATCCGCCGCCCTATATCATCATGTTGACCAGCAAGGATGAAAAGGAGGATGTGTTGGCCGGGCTTGAATCGGGCGCAAATGATTACATTAAGAAACCATTCAATAATGTCGAACTTTTTGCCCGTCTGCGGGTGGGTCAGCGCGCGGTGGAATTGCAGAATCGCCTGTTTGAAACCCAACAATTGTTGGCGCACCAGGCTTCGCATGACCCGTTAACCGGTGTATTGAACCGGCGCGCTATTGTGGATCAGTTGGCCCGCGAGTGCGCGCGCGCCAGCCGTGGCTGCAAGATCGGTAAGAATGAGGGTGTCAGCATCGGTTACCTGGATCTGGATAATTTCAAGCAGATTAACGACCAGCTTGGGCACCAGGCTGGTGACGAGGTATTGAAAGGCGTGGTGGCGGTCATCACCAGCCAGCTGCGTATTTATGACAGCGTCGGGCGCCTGGGCGGGGATGAGTTCCTGGTGATTGCGCCGGATACCAGGGAAGAAAATAGCGAGCTGCTTTTTGAGCGTGTTTCACGCGCCATTTCTTCCTGTGAACTCGAGACTTCGGCGGGCGGGCTGCATGTTACGGTCAGCATCGGGGTGGCTACGGTTTGTGAGAATAATGATCTGGATAAGTTCATGGCCAGTGCCGATGCTGCGCTTTACCGCGCCAAGCGCGGCGGTCGCAACCGGGTC
>CAZLJB010000554.1:0-2978 GCA_964559195.1 uncultured Anaerolinea sp.
AGATAGCTTCAGGTGACTGGAGTTCAGACGTGTGCTCTTCCGATCTAATCGAGAATATCTGAACCAGCCGGGATATTATCTTGAACCATCAAGTAATATGCGTCCTTCGGCAGGCTCAAGGTCAATCTGACGGTAACCCGCCCGCTTTGGTCGGGCTTCATCTGATAGGACGTCACAGGTTGGCAGCTTGTTGGGCTGCTGCAGTCCAGGTATTGGCGGTTGATGGCCAGGCCATGCTCAAGCGCTGGAGCGTTTTCAACAGGGCGATCAACGGTCAGCGCAGCGCGGTAATACAACTTGCCAGTGCCAGCTTGTTTGGATACCAATAGTAAATTGGCACCCCCCAGGTTCATTTGAGAAAGAGGCGCAGCCGCCGTGACAGTGGTCATATTTTGGGGGCCGGACGCCTGCCCCTGCGCCAGGGTCGTGCCGTTCAACGACGCCGAAAAGGCAAAGTCGCCGCGCAGTTCACCACTCGCGAGCATATACTTACTGAGCGCCAGAATTACCCAGGCTGATTCGTAACTGGAAGCCCAGCGCCCGGCAGCATCGCGTTGGGATGCCAGGTATCGGACCGCATCGGCTGCCAGGGGCGAAGCCGGGTTACGCTCTGCCAGGGCAGCAACCACCATGGCGGTTGTAAATAAGGGACTGGCGGGGTTCATGCCTTCCCCGCTGGCACTCTCCCAATGCGCGCCAGTAGCAGATCGGATGGCATTGGTTTCAAGATCACCCAGCAGATTGTTGACGCGACCATCAGCAGATGAGAATTTATAGAGGGTCAGTGCCAGCATTGACCTGGCCCATGGATCAAGCCCGGTACGGTTTTCATAAAGCGTATCAGGCAGGGTAACGTAACTTTGCAAATCACCACCCAGGGACAGTACATAACAATAAAATACCGCCCGGTTAAGTTTTTCAGGTTGGCCAAGCCAGGTGGAATCATTTATGGTAGGGCTGGTAAAGGGTTCGGCATTGGAAAACAAGTAAGCACGCCCGGCTGAAATTGGCTCGGCAAGATCAAGCCCTTCCAGGTTAAGCCCACTGTCCGAAGCTTGCTGTAAACCCAATAAAACATAGGCTGTCAGATAAGGGTCTTCCTTGGGACTGGAATTTGTCCAGCGGAAGCCGCCATTCTGACCGCGGAAATTCAACAAATGGTGTAGATCACTGACCAGGTTGGTTTGCAAACGAGCGACCAGATCCTGGTCATCAATACCGGATTCTTTGAGGGCACGATAGGTTGCCAGGTTGGGCAGCAAGGTGGAGACAATTTGCTCACTGCTCCAGGGCGGATCAGTGGCCTCAAGAACCTTGAGGGAAGCTAAGATGGCAGATGCCAACGATGGCGAGAGTTCCACCTGTAGATTTGCACCCAGCGGCTGGAAACTGCGCGGCAGGGCAATGATTTCCTGGCGGGTGGAGGCTCCGGACAGAATGCCGGACGTGGAGAAAGTTTGTGGCGCAGCATATCGCAAAACCGGGATGGCGCCATCCGTCGGACGGGCGGCATCCTGTAAATTATCAGATTTAACCTCGAAAATGGGATCGATCGTATCACCGGTCTGCACCAGGCCAGTCCAGGCGACACGCAGCCGCCCATTGGCCGGGATATTGACTTTTTGTTCTGCCAGGGCCGGATCATCCAGCGTAAAACCGGGAGCCTGCAGGCTGACCGTCGCATCCAGCGCCTGATTGGTTGTATTGTTGAGCATGGCAGCCAATTCTGCGTGATCACCTGTCACAAGGAAGCGTGGGGTCTGCGGGCGGATGAGCAGTTCCTTGCTGGTCACCACACGCACGCGCGCCTGTCCAACCCGGGTATCTTTCGTCAGACCACGCGTATCAATGGCCCAGGTGGTCAAATTGTCGGGCAAGGTCAATGAAATATGGGCCAGCCCCTGTGAATCGGTCTGGATATTGGCTTTCCAATAGGCAGTATCGGGGAATTTGCTTCGCAAGGTCAGGATATCACCCCCACCACCCCCACCACCGCCACCGCCAAAATTGAGCAGCCGGCGGGTATAAATCGCTGCTGTCAAACCAGTAAGCACCCCCAGGGGCTGAATATCATAAAAAGCCGGGACAATATCCGTTGAGTTTGGATCTGCCAGCGCCAGGGCTGCCAGGTCGACAACGGCCATTGAAAACTCGGCCTGTACGGGCTGGCCCTTTGCATCCGTAACCTTTAAGTCCAGGTTGATGGTGTCACCGGGCCTGGCCTTCTCAGGCGTGGCCTTCAACTCGACATTCAAGGTAAAAGCAGATGGTTCCACCGGCAGGTTGAGATAACCCTGGCGGAAATCAACACCCTGTGGGCCAAGCAGCGTGGCTGAAACATAAACATTGGGAGCTGAATCATCCGTCAACGGCAAATTATACGTAACCCCTTCGGCTGGGATATTAATCACTTCCACAGATTTGAAGGTGCTGCGCTCAATGGTCACAAGCGCCTGGGCTGGCGCATTGAAGGGATTGGGAATAAAGACCCGGGCACTCTCGCCAGCCTTAAATTTATCCTGATTGGCGGTCAACTGGAGCTGCTGATAAGGCAGGTTGGGCCATTCCGCATTCTCTCCGCCTGTCACCCAGACAAGTGTCTGGGTGTGAGCATTCCCCGATGTAACATCCAGCACATAGGTACCGGCATCAACCGCTGTGAAGGATAGGCTGGCTTTTCCATCCAGCCCGCTGCTGATGGTGCGGTTATCGACAGGGGTATAAATCGGTGTAAATTTCACATCCCCCAAAACCCCATCGGTCCGATCCCAGCGAATCTTCTCAAAGGCAACTTTGAGAGGCTGGCTGACTGGTTTATTCTGCCAATCGACGCTTAATAAATCGAAATCGAGCTGCGAACCTGCTTGACCAACCCAGGCCCTTGGACGCACACCTACATAGAAATTTTCAGGATGCAGGGTGGTGCTGGTACTAGATCGGAAGAGCGTCGTGTAGGGAAAGAGTGTTCAGAGCCGTGT
>CAZLJB010000555.1:0-2975 GCA_964559195.1 uncultured Anaerolinea sp.
ATTCACAGAACCTCTGATTAATGTGACATTGTCAAAGTAGTGACGATGTTTTAGCCAATCATGGCGAGCGAAAGCCGCTCGTCAAGATCCAGCACCTTGCCGAGATCCAGCAGGATGATCAGGCGTTCCTGCAAACGGACGATACCCTTTAGAAAAGCGCTGTTAACCGTGCTGACCAGCGGCGGCAGCGGCAGAATTGCATCTTCGGCCACCCTCAGCACCTCTGAAACAGCGTCCACCACCACACCCACCTTGATCTCGCCCATCAAAACCACAATGATGCGCGTCTCGCGTAAAATCTCTTGAATATCCAATCCGAAGCGTGTGCGCAGATCGATGACCGGCAGCACAGCACCGCGCAGGTTGGTGACACCTTTAACATAGGCGGGGGCCTTGGGCAGCTGGGTGATATTTGGCATCTTGATGATGCTTTCCACCGCTGCAATGTTGATCCCATAAGATTCGCCTGAAAGCTCAAAAACAACCAGTTGTTGTTCCATATATTTCTCCTTTGTTTGCCAGCCTTGTAAGAAAGCGCCCCGCAGGCCAGCAGGGATTTTTCTGCTGGAAACCCACGGGGCGCTGGACCTGATTTATCTCAATTTGAACTGCGCCACAACCATCTGCAGGCTGTGAGCCATTTCCATCATGGAGCTGGCTGAAGCTGATACCTCTTCCACCTGGGCTGAAACTTCTTCAGTGGAGGCCGAGACTTCTTCAACCGCGGCACTGTTTTCTTCACTGACGCTGGCGATGTTCTCGATCGCCTGGGTCAACTCGGCCGAATTGGCGGCCATCTCTTCGGTGGCGGCGGTGTTTTCTTCGATCACGGCTGAAACCGAGTCCACCGCGCCGACCAGTTCACCAGCCGCCGTGCTGACCTTCTGGGCTGCCAGGCCGGCATCTTCAGCCTGCTTGTAAACCGATTCGGCCGCTTTTAGAATATTGGTGAGTGCCTCGCCGGCTGAATTGGCGCGCACTACCCCGGATTCGACCTCTGAGGCAGATTCCTTCATGGCAACCACGGCTTCGTTGACGGTCTTCTGAATGCCCTTGATCAACCCGGCAATTTCCTTGGTAGCCAGGCTGGAGCGTTCCGCCAGTTTGCGAACTTCATCCGCCACTACCGCAAAGCCCTTGCCCTGTTCGCCGGCCCGTGCCGCTTCAATTGCGGCATTCAGCGCCAGCAGATTGGTCTGGCTGGCAATATCTTCGATGGTTTCTACAATCGCGCCGATCTCTTCAGAACGTGTGCCCATCTCTTCGACCTTGCTGGCCGAAAGCCCGACCTTGCTGCGGATGGCTTCCATGCCGGCGATGGTTTCCCGGACGGTCTTGGCGCCATCGCGGGAGAAGCGCGCGGCTTCAGCCGAGTCGCGGGTGACGGCCTGGGCATTGGTGGTGACCTGTTCGATGGATTGGCTGATGCGCGAAGCCACCTGGGAGGCCTTGGTAACTGCCGTGGCCTGTTCCTGGGCGCCGCGGGCAACCCCGTCGATGGCGCGGCCCATTTGTTCAACTGAGGCAGCCGTCTTGCTGACGCCTTCGGTCTGTTCAGCTGTGCCTCTGGCAACCTGCTGGATGGTGGTAGCGATCTGGCTGGTGGCCTGGCCGGATTGTTCTGAGGCCTTGGCCAGCTGTGCGGCAGCCGAGGCCACCGAATTGGCGCTGTCGGCCACCTGTCCGATCACTTTTTGTAAGCCTGCGATCATCTTGCCAAAGGCATTTCCGAGTTCGTCTTTGCTGGAGTTGGATTTAATACTGACGGATAGGTCATTGTTGGCAATCGCCGTGGCAGCCGCCCCCATGCCCTGCATGTAATCGATCAAACCATCAAAAGCCTGCCCGATCACACCAATTTCGTCCTTGCGTTGGCGCACCTTGTCTTTTTCGGCCGAACTCATATCACGCACCAGGTCGCCGGTGGCCAGGGCCTGGGCCATCTTGGTCACGATCCCCAATGGATTGGCAATGCTGTTCGCAATCAGTATCCCCAAACCGATCCCCAATAGCACCGCAGCCACAATGATACTGATCATGATCGTGCTGGCCTGGCTGGCGGTGGCGGTGTTGTTGTCCGAAGTTTCCTGGGCCGATTTCACCTTGGAAACCTGCATGGCATCCACATCCGCTTCAACTGCCTTGGCAGCCGCCAGGGCATCGCCGCGTAAAGTGGCCAGGGCTTCCTGGTCTTTGCCAGCCAGGGCCTGGCTCATGATCAGGTCGCGGAAGGGCAGAAAGGCTTTGTAATCCGCGGCATATTGGTCATACAAAGCTTGCATATCCTTGGAAAGGATGGTTTTCTCATAACTGGTAGAAACTTTGTCGATTTCGCCGGAAAGCTGCTTGATAGAGTCGGCATAGGTCTGGGCTTCGGCTGGCGTTTTGGCCAGGATTATATCGCGCAGGTTGACGCGCGTGCGCTGAAAGGCAGTGGCATGGTCACCCAACTCGCTGAGCGGCACAGTATAGTTTTCATACAGCCTGGTATCAGCCGCGTCGATTTGGCGCAGATAGTAGATGCTCAGCGTGCCGACCAGCGCGGTGATCATGGCCATGATCAAAAAGCCGCCGATCAGTTTGACATTGGTTTTTAGATCGTTAAGTGCTTTCATATTGTGGTTCTCCTTTTATAAAATTGCAATTTGAGTTGAAATAAACAAACTTGGGTGCAGTCCTGGGTCTGGTCTGAAGTTTCAGGCTGAGTTGGCCAGGGTTTTCTCTGATCCAATTATTTCATACTCCTGCTGATCGGCTTACCGTACTTGTACGGTATTTAATGCCATGAAAATCACTGTATTTTTGGAAGTACCAGATATTTTTTACACCACCCAGAGCACTTACATGGGTTGATCTTACACATAACCTTTTATATATGAATAATGGGCTAACAAAGGCAGCGACCAGGCTGCCTAATCTCTCCGCCCCGCGGGATCAGACCGGCCACGCCGCCTGCCTCCAAACCCGCGGGGCGT
>CAZLJB010000556.1:0-2968 GCA_964559195.1 uncultured Anaerolinea sp.
TCCGGCACCTGCGGCGCCTTCTGCCCCGGCGGCGCCTGCTGCACCTGCACCGGCTGCCGCCCCGGCTGCTCCAAAGGCAGAGAAGCTGACCATTTGGATCAACGGCAGGGACAGCTTTATCGGACCCAGTGAGCAAAAACTTCCCCAGGATCAGTGGTATATCTCCCAGGCTATCAAACGTTTTGAAGCCGCCCATCCTGGTGTAACAGTGGAACTGGTTACACAGGCGGATGCCCTGCAGGCGCACCAGACCTTTCGGACCGCTGGCCTGGCAGGCAACGCACCAGATGTTGCCAATTTGTGGGCAGGGCAATTTATATTTGCGCTTAAGGATGTAATTGCACCCATCAATGATTACATACCAAAAGAAGATCTGCAAAACTTGAACGGCTGGGATACTGTTACGCTTGATTTCAAACAAGGCAACCCTATCATCGGCTATCCCACTCCCGATAACCAGATGTGTTTTTTCTTGTATAACAAAAAAATTATCCAACAGGTTGGGTTGGATTACGAGAAGAATCCCCCACGCACAGTAACAGCCTTCATGGCCGATATGGAGAAGATCAAGGCCGCTGGATTTACCCCGATGGCAGCTGACGAAGGCGCAGGCTATACCTATTACTTCTTCTATATCGCCGGTTATTGGTGGGTGCAGCAAAATGGTCTTGAACCAATCCTGGCCGAAGATCAGGGTAAAGCTAATTTTGCCGATGATAAGGCTCTGCTCGCGACACTAAATCTGTATCACGATATTTACGCGAAAGGCTATATGAACCAGGATGCCGCAACTTCGGCCGATTCTTGGAACAAGTTCCTGCAAGGGAACGTAGCCTTATTCCCGGCTGTTTCCACCAATATCAAAGATGCCCAGGACTCGCTTGGAATCGACAATGTCGGTGTAATCCTGCCACCCAATATTTCCGATTCCGCAAAAATCAAAGACAGCCTGATTGGCGGGCCAGGACAAAGCATGGTGGTTGCCAAGAATTCCGCGGACATTCAAATGTCAGTGAATTTCATGTCATTCCTGAATTCACGTGACGAAGTATTAAAATTTTATAAGACCCAAACCAAAGTTCCTGTCCGGAAAGATTTAACCCCGGCTGACCTGAACCTGCAGCCTGGCTCTGTCGGTCAGAAAATCTTCGATTGGAGCAAGAATTATGTCTTCTGGGTAGATAATTCGCTTTCTGGGCCAGTAGTGGATGATTTCAATAAACTTCTTCCGCTGGTGCTGACTGGCAAGATGACCCCCGAGGACTTTACCAAACAGCTCGATAAGGACAAGGTTAAGCCGTAAGGACGACGATTAATCAGGGGATTGGGTATCTAGATACCCAATCCCCTGCCCCTATTTGCTCGCAACTTGCTTTTTTTAATCATTTCTGGATTGAAATAATTCATCTAAAAATGAAAAAGGTCACTCAATGAAATTTTTTCCGGTTATGAGCATGCGCTCAACAAGAAAAACGCAAGCGGTTCTTTCCATTTTACCCGTTGTCATTATTTTATTATTTATGCGAGTGTACCCAATGGCCGCAGCCATTTATCGCAGTTTTACAAACTGGAATGGATTGTATCGCAATGATTGGGTTGGTTTAAAAAACTATATTGATATCTTCAGCAACAGTATTTTTTGGATGCTCTTGAAAAATAGCATGGTACTCTTACTGAGTGTGCCCCTGCAAATTCTGATTGGACTCTTGGTAGCAGTATTACTGTATGAAGAAGTAACAGGCTGGAGATTCTTCAGGGCTATTGTATACCTGCCACAAATTATTTCTGCGATCACAATCGGATATTTATTCCGGGTTTCTTTTGGCCTGGATGGTCCGGTCAATATAATCCTACGAAAAATCGGGCTGGATGTTCTCGCAATAGAATGGCTTGGCAACAGCGCAACCGGGCTAATTATTCTGGTAATTTGCCTGACCTGGTTTTCCGTTGGCTGGCAGGCTCTGGTCATTTTGGGGGGCATGTCAAAAATATCGCCAGAAGTTTTTGAGGCTGCCGAACTGGATGGCGCAAGTTTTTGGCAAAGAACCTTTTACATCGTGGTGCCAATGATCTCCAGGACGCTTGAATATGCCGTGATCATGTCCATGGTCTGGACCTTCACAAGCATTTTTGCATTCGTTTATTCAATCACCAGCGGTGGACCTGGTTACGAAACATCCACCATTGATTATATGATTTACACAAAGTTTTACCAGGCTAGCGCTAATTTTGGATACGCATCAGCATTGGCTGTAATATTGTTGGTGATTATCATGGGTTTTACAATTGTTGAAATGCGATATACCAACAAGGTTAGTGGTTGGGAATGAGAAGGCTATCATGCTAACCAAGCTAAATCAAAAACTATCGAACACAATCATTTTTCTCATCCTATTGGTACTCTCGATTTCCAACCTGTACCCGTTGTTTTTCATGTTCGTTAATTCACTCAAGTCCCACACTGATTACTTAAAGAATCCATTTAATTTACAGGGTATCGTGTTGACATGGGAAAATTACGCAACCATGATCAGCCAGTTCAAAATATTTAATTTATTTACTAATTCATTTATCATCTCCTTCACAACGATTGTCCTTCTTCTTCTTTTTGGGATCGTAGCCAGTTATGCCTTTGCCAAACTTAACTTTCCAGGTATGGATGTACTTTATCTATTAATTATCTCAACCATGTTCATCCCAGTTCAGGTAACCATCATCCCGTTATACATGCTCTTTTCCAAATTTCACCTGGTAAATACCTACTGGGCTGTCATCCTTACCTATGTGGGCATGTTTCTGCCAGAAGCTATCCTATTAATGACATCTGCTTTCAGAGGAATTCCAGACGAATTAATCGAAGCAGCCCGTCTGGATGGCGCTGGATATTTTGATATATTGAGGCACGTCATCGTCCCGATGGGCATGCCCGCCATCTTGCTTTGCGTGATTTTTTATTTTATTGTGACCT
>CAZLJB010000557.1:0-2967 GCA_964559195.1 uncultured Anaerolinea sp.
TCCATCTTGATGCGGCCTGGATTGATCGTGCGGCCACGGCTGGTCTGAGTCTGTTTCTGGTGCTTGGTTCGGATGTTGACACCCTGCACCACCACGCGGCGATCATCGATCTGAACACTGATGACTTCACCACGTTTGCCCTTGTCTTCGAGACTCCCGCTGATCACCTCAACGGTATCACCTTTACGGATTTTCACATTCATTGCTTCACTCCTCCTGGCCTAAAGAACTTCCGGGGCAAGTGAAACAATCTTCATGAAGCCCTTTTCGCGCAGTTCGCGCGCCACCGGGCCGAAGATGCGGCTACCCTTGGGGTTCTGACCGTCAGTGTCTAAAATGACGGCGGCATTGTCATCAAAGCGAATGTAAGAACCATCTTCACGACGCCATTCTTTGGCAGTACGTACGATGACAGCCTTGACAACATCGCTTTTCTTTACGGCACCTTGCGGCGCAGCCGATTTGACGGTAGCAACCACGATATCACCTACGCGTGCATACCGGCGAAAAGAACCGCCCATCACGTGGATGACCAGCAATTCGCGGGCGCCTGAGTTATCGGCAACCTTAACACGGGATTCCTGCTGGACCATGACTAAACCTCCACGCCGCTATCGGCGGTCTTGCTCTCATGCTTTACGATCGCTTCCACCACCCAGCGCTTTTGAGCGGAGAGCGGGCGGGATTCTACGATCTGAACTTCGTCACCTATCTGGCAACCTAATTCATCGTGGGCCTTCACATGGTTGGAATTGTGAATGACCTTCTGGTAAAGCGGGTGGCGAAAATTCCGGGTGATTTCGACCACCACGGTTTTCTGCATTTTATTGCTGGTGACAACACCAGTAATCCGACGACGATTATTCATTCTGCACCTTCCTGCGTGGCAGCTCTCTGGGTTTGCGCCAGGATCGTTTCCAACCGGGCGATATCACGTCGAAGCGTGCGCAGACGGCTGGTGTCGGTCAGCTGACCAGTTACCTGCTGGAAGCGCAGTTTCATCAGTTCCTCGCGTGAATCAGCCACTTTGACTTGGATCTGGTCAGCAGTTAAATTACGGATTTCTTTCGAATTCATTTGCTACTCTCCTGCCACGCCCTCGTGGCGGATGACGATCTTGGTCCGGATCGAAAACTTGTACTGAGCCATTTTAAGCGCTTTCAAGGCTTCTTCGGAGGTCATGCCGCCGACTTCGATCATCATACGACCAGGTTTCACCACTGCCACGTAGTATTCAACATTGCCTTTGCCTTTACCCATACGGGTTTCGGGCGGGCGCTGCGTATACGGTTTGGACGGGAATATTCGGATCCAGACCTTGCCACGGCGCTTCATTTCGCGTACGATCGCGCGGCGAGCCGCTTCGATCTGTCGCGCAGTCACCCAGCCTGGTTCCAGGGCCTGAAGACCCCACTCACCAAAACTTACTTCGGCGCCGCGCAGGGCTTTGCCCTTCATACGGCCGCGCATTTGTTTTCGCCACTTTACTCTTTTCGGCATTAACATTTTAACTACCTCTTTTCACAGGCTCGTGACGGGCGATTACTCGCTGACGTACACGCCTTCCGTGGCTTCGACTTTTTCTTCCACTTCCTGCTTCATATCGCCCTTGAAGACCCATACTTTGACGCCAATCCGTCCATAAGTGGTCAGAGCTTCGGCACGGGAAAATTCAATATCCGCGCGCAGGGTTTGCAGGGGAACACGGCCTTCACGCAGCCAGACCGTCCGGGCCATTTCTGCGCCTGCCAGGCGACCAGCCACTTCAATCTTGATGCCCAGGGCTCCCTGGCGCATAGCAGATTGGATGGCTTTTTTCATCGCCCGGCGGTATGCAATCCGGCGTTCCATTTGATCGGCAATATTGCGAGCCACAAGATAAGCGTCTGTATCGGGCGCAGACATTTCCTTGATATCGAGGTCCACTTTCTTGCCTACCAGTTCCTGCAGGCCTTCACGGACCTTCTTGACGCCTTCACCCTTACGCCCGATTAAGATGCCAGGCTTGGCGGTGTTAACGGTGACCTTGATCTTGCCAGGGTAGCGTTCAATCTCAACACGAGATACGCCAGCCTTGGGGGAGATTTCCTGTACCAGTTTGCGAATGGCAAAATCCTGCTTCAGTTGATCGCGATAAAGCGCACCTTCTGCAAACCAGCGGCCTTGCCAACCATGGCTAACAGCCAGGCGGAAACCAATTGGATGAACTTTACGACCCATATTTTCTCCTTACTTCCTGGCTTCGCGTTCGCGGAGGATGATAGTCACGTGTGATGAACGGCGCAAAACCGGCTTGAACCGTCCACGAGCGCCGAAGCGGCGCCACTTGCGCGTGGGAGCTTCATTGGCGAAAATTGTAGCGATGTATAAATCATCGCTGCTAACGCCAAAGTTTTCCTCAGCATTCGCAACAGCCGACTTTAGAAGCTTCAGCACCGGTACCGCAGCGTGACTGGGCACAAAGCGCAGGGCCTCCAACGCCTCATTGGCGTTCTTGCCACGCACCAGGTCAACCACTAGGCGGACTTTTTGGGCCGAAACAGAGAGAAAGCTCAGATGAGCACGAACGTCTGTCATGGCTTACTTCCCTTTCGTCGACTTTTCCGAGAGATGGCCTCGGAATGTACGCGTTGGGGCAAATTCACCCAGACGGTGCCCGACCATATTCTCGGTTACATAAATCGGCACGTGGCGACGGCCATCATGCACTGCAATGGTATGCCCCACCATCTGGGGGAAAATGACACTTGCTCGGCTCCAGGTGCGTACAACCTTCTTTTCGCCGCGCTGATTCATCGTCTCAATTTTCTTCAGCAATTTGGGGGCAATGAACGGCCCCTTCTTGAGCGATCTAGACATAGTCTCGTTCCTCGTTTACCTTGTCACGCCTTAGCGGCTGGTCTTGCTGCGGCGGCGGACAATGTACTTGTCCGTCTGCTTATTCTTACGGGTCTTCAAACCCAGGGT
>CAZLJB010000558.1:0-2967 GCA_964559195.1 uncultured Anaerolinea sp.
TCAGCGGAATGGCAAGGGTTTTTCTGGAAACAGAAAGGCCTCCCGACATCCTGTTTGAAATAGGATGGACTTGGAAAGGAGCTGCTATCAGGTTCTCTTGATGCTGCCTCCTATCCGTGAGCCAGCATTATTTTTTAGGAGCCACGATGGAAGATTTGCAGAAATTTCTGGATGATTCATCACGTTATCATAACCATCTCTGTCCGCGCCAGATAATTGGCGTTCGACTGGGGCTGTTGGGCATGCTTGCACTACAGCTTGAACCAAATTGTGGAAGCAAACGCCTGCTGGTGATCGTTGAGACGGATGGTTGTTTTGTGGACGGAGTCAGCGCCACGACAGGCTGTACAGTTGGGCATCGCACCCTGCGGATTGAAGACTATGGCAAAACTGCAGCCACCTTCGTGGATACAAAAACCGGACGGGCTGTGCGGGTTGCGCCAAACCTGGGTATTCGCGAAAGAGCCTACGAATTTTCTCCGGGAGAAACACGTCACTATTTTGCCCAACTGCAGGCATATCAATTGATGCCGGATGAAGGCATGTTTACGATACAGGCCGTAAAACTGAACACTCCTATCGCCCAGATTGTCTCGCGTCCTGGAACCCGGGTGGAATGTGACGTATGTGGTGAAGAAATCATGAACGAGCGCGAAATTCATGAGAATGGTTTGGTTCTGTGCGTGACGTGCGCAAAGGGTGGTTACTACACTGTTGGACAAAGCGCCCTGGTCGGGTTCACCGTTGAGCAAGTGGCTTTGGTATGAAATTGACGGTCAAGCTCTTTGCGACGCTGAAAGACAGGGCCCAGACTGACCGGTTGGTCGTTGAACTCAAGGATGATCAGCCTACTGTAACGGATTTGCTTACCGAAATCTGTATTCAAAAGCCTGAGCTCAAATCGTCGCTTAAATCAGTTCTGGTGGCTGTCAACAAGGAATTTTCTTTCGCGGAACAGGTTATCCTGACCAACGATGAAATTGCACTTTTTCCACCGGTCAGTGGAGGTTAGGGCTAGCATGTCATTTTTGTATTTATTCATCCCTTTGATTGCTTTTCTCTATTCCAGCGTGGGGTTTGGCGGAGCAACCGGGTATCTTGCGGTCATGAGTCTTTTTGGCGTAGAGCCGCAGGTGATGGCCAGTACGGCGCTGATCTTGAATGTAATGGTTGCGGGTACTTCCTTCATTACATATTTTCGAGCCGGGCATATGCGTCGAGATCTACTGCTGCCTTTTATCACATCTTCGGTGCCTGCGGCTTTTATTGGTGGTTTCTTTAAACTCAGTGACCAGGTGTACTTGATCGTTTTATATACTGTTCTGACTTTCGTAGCCTTCCGCCTTTTATTCTTCAGTAAAAAGCAGGATGAAATTCGTACGTATAATCCGGTGCCATTCTGGTCAGGAATTATGATTGGGTTGGTCATCGGTTTACTTTCTGGGATGGTTGGTATTGGTGGTGGAATTTTTCTATCGCCCATCATTCTCTATGCGGGCTGGGGAAATTCTAAACAGACAGCGACGGTTGCCGCGGCCTTTATTGTTTTGAATTCCATAAGCGGATTATTTGGACGGCTGATGGGATCAACGTTGATTTTGAACACATTCAGCCTGACATTGGTGCCGTTTGGTATGTTAAGTGCACTAGCAGGCAGCTGGTTTGGCGCACAGCGTTTCAGCAACCTGAATTTGCGGCGTGTACTTGGCGTGGCCATGTCTTTTGCAGTCTCAAATTTCTGGTTTACTTTTTGGAGATAACCTGCCCGGGGAAGTGTGTACCCGGCAGTAAAATTTTAGGGTGACTTAAACTGGGAAGCAATCTATGCTGATTGACTCATTTGGACGAACCATCAATTACCTGCGCATCTCGGTTACCGATCGTTGTAACCTCCGCTGCGTTTATTGTTTACCGAGCGAAGGTATCCAATGGCAGGCAAGGGAAGATCAACTAACCGCCGATGAAATTATCCGCGTTACTACGAGCATGGCCCAGGTTGGGTTGACACGCGTGCGTCTAACGGGTGGTGAGCCGCTTGTACGGGCCGATATCGTTGAAATTGTGGCGCGGCTGACCTCCATACCTGGAATTCAGGAAGTGAGCCTGACGACGAATGCCATGCTGTTGGAGAGGCTTGCACAGCCGCTGGCGGATGCCGGGCTGACCCGCTTGAATATCAGCCTGGATACGCTGGATCCGGATAAGTTTAGCCGGATTACGCGCGGTGGTGTGATTGATCGGGTTTGGCGGGGGATTGCGGCTGCCGAAAGAGCGCATCTTGGCCCGATCAAGTTAAACACGGTTGTGGTCAACGGGCTGAATTCGGAAGAAATTCCCAGCCTGGCGCGTCTGTCGATTGAAAACCCGTGGCATATCCGCTTTATTGAATTAATGCCGGTTGGTAACCAGCAGGATTGGGGCACAGGTTTTCCGCTGACCGCCGATCGTTATATCCCGGTTCAGGAAATGCAGGCCCGTCTGAGCTTTTATCATCTCGAACCGGTTGAATCTCCGGTGGGCAATGGGCCGGCACGCACCTTTAGAATCCCGGGCGCTTTGGGCACAGTCGGTTTTATTTCTCCGCTGGGTGAACACTTTTGCCAGAATTGCAATCGCCTGCGCCTGACGGCGGATGGTTTCTTGCGTCCCTGCCTGTTGTTGGATGGTGAAATCAATGTTCGGGAAGCCTTACGCACAAACCAACCTGTACTCGCTTTGATCCATCAGGCTGTGGATGCAAAACCGAAGGGACATGAGTTATTTATGGAACATTATCCCGAATCTCGCCGTATGGCGCAGATCGGAGGATGACGATCATCCGGGGCTGAAATGGTGTTTGCCAGATTGGCCGGGCCGATTTTACCTGATTCGATCTGAGTTGATGTCATTTGATTGACAAACCAACCGTAGCATAATAAAATACAGCCCGCCTTCTAATACAAGGCGGGTAAGGTTTGCCGAGGTAGC
>CAZLJB010000559.1:0-2953 GCA_964559195.1 uncultured Anaerolinea sp.
GCCGAATTGCCCCAAATTGACCAACCAGCGACGATTAGCGTTCCGCAATTGGCACGCAATCAAAGCATTGGCGGCCCTATGAACAGGTTGACTCATAAAGATGTTCATGAAGCATTGCGACACAGGTTAAATGAGCTTGAGCAATCCCCTGACCACGCCATATCTCTAAGCGCGAGCCTCTTGAGGTACGCTGCGGCTAATCATATGGTTCACAACATGTTGCCATCCGGTCGTTCTGTTAGCTACCGGACGGACGAAGATGAAGATATTCCAACCATCCCTACCGAAGATCTGGAACCGGAATCTGCGATTACACAGGCCAGCGATGCCATCGCCGAAGAAGGCAAGGCAGACGAAGGACGCGGAGAATTACAAGTTCCTTTTGTCCCTGCTGCCCGACGCTTTTACCTTCCACAATGGATTTCTTTTGATGATAACGGAAAGCTTCTGGCCGGTTCAGTCAAGGAAGCTGAAGCTAACCTGGCCTCCATGCAGCGATTTATTGCCATTTTGCATGCATCCTCTTCCATTGCGCCTTATATTATTGCTGACGAAGAATATCAGAAAAAACGATACGGAATGCTTGGCCAATTAATCAACCAGGGCCGTGCACTGGCACGTTTCAAAACGCAAGATATCATTACAACAATTAAGGAACGCGCCAAAGCCAACAACCTCAATCGCGGATTGAGGTTAAGTCTCCCTTATTTTGATGACCAGGAATTACAGATAAAGATAACATCCTTTGAAGTAATTCCTGCCGGACGCATTATGTTCGTTCCCGCATTTGTTGTTCGGGCAGCCCGTGAAGAAGCGGCAAAACGAATCCAAGACACGCGATTCAATCCATCTACTCGAAAACACCTGATTAATGAGCTCAAATTTCTTGAGTCAGCATTCGGAATTTCAGAATAAACGGCGGGATTAAAAAATGCTCTTTTCTATATTAATGCTCATTGCAATTGGCTATATTGCTTTTCGAGTTGCCCCTGTCGAAAAGGAAGAAGATAAACACGTTCATGGCGCAGGTCAAATTGGCTTATTAGCGGCCCTGGCCTTGTTCGGGGTGGATTATTTTACATCGTATTTTTACGCAACGGGCGAAATGATGAGCGCCCTCCACCCTTACGGATTACAACAATATGGTTATATTGCCGTCCTTGTTATCGCTTTTGCGAATGCTGTTTTTGGCTTTCTTTATATGTTTTCGCTTGGAATCTTCAACGAAGGAGGGGGCTCATATACTGCTTCTATGCGCTACTTATCACCAGGCCTTAGCCTGGTTGTAGCGGTAGTTTTAATCCAGGATTATATTTTTACAATCGTCGTTTCTACGCTTTCGGGTGTCGATCAACTTCTTTCAATTACTAATTCGTACAATCTCTTTTGGTTCTGGCGTTTCTTGATAGGAGCCAGCCTGGCAGCAATCACCTGGTATTTGACCATCCGCGGACGCGGCGAATCATCCCGGGTGGTTTTCACGCTTCTGGGCGTTTTTATCATGCTTACAATCGTAATGGCTGTGGGTCTCTTTATGGCAAAAGCCAAGGGAGTTCCAGCAGCGCCATACATCGAAACAGTCCAACCTACTACAATCTGGCAAGCAGCGTATCACATGCTGACTGCCTCCATGAAGGGCCTGGTTGCACTTTCCGGTCTGGAAGCTATGTCGAATGGAATTCAATTTGTAATTAATCAAGACTTCGCTCTTGTTGTTTGGGGTAAAAAACGGTTACCTCAATTTAAAGCACTATGGGAATTTTATAGCGGGAAATCCGGCATCGGTCGAATGGTTCAAACCTCCTTTTTATTTTATGGTGGTGTTACAACCTCATTCCTGGCCTATTTTGCCTGGCATTTCAATGTATTTGATGGCACACTCGGGCGTTCCCTGGTTGGGAACCTGTCTTTTATTGGTTTTAATGAAATTCCGGGCGGCCAAATACTTTACTGGTCCTATCAAATTCTGGCGGTTGCCTTATTGGCAGCAGCTTCCATGACGGCTTTTCAGGATTTGCAGGCCACCGCCTGGCGCGACGTCGCCATCGGTGAAATACCCGAAATTGTTGTTTACCGAAATAAAGCAGGAACGTTCACCCGATCAGTGACTGCTGGATTTATTGTGGCTGTCTTCATACAATTCCTCGTAAAAGGCAATACTAGCGCGGCAGTACCATATTACGGAATTGGTGTATTTATGCCTATCATGGTAATGGGTTTTGCTATTCGTAAACACATTTTGGCAACCTATACCGGGAACGTCCGACGCTGGGGCAGCATGGCAGCCGGTCTGGCCGGAGTACTTTCAGGAATCGTTTTTGTCGGTCAAATTGTCGGCAAATGGTCTGAAGGCGGATGGGTTGTTCTAATAACTTTTTCAATTCTCGTCATAGCGGCAAATCTATTATTAATTTCTCCAATTGGCTATCGTGATCCCCGTTCCATACATCGCATTGTACGTGAAAAAGCCCGCGTGGAAGGCGCAATGGCTTCCATAGTGGAATGGCAATCACTGCGAATGCAGGAATATCGCGGATCCCTACGCAATAAAGTCCTCATTCGCATTACTGATGCATTTGAATTATTTGGAGTTCGCCGGCCCATTCGCTTTGAACCGGAACCCATACCAGCTGGTGATTATAATCACGCACTTCACACAGACCAGCCAGATGCCCCTTCGTTGCTAGCCCAATATTTGGAAAAACCGTCAGAACCACAATTAGGCGGCGCTCCGAAAGAAACTTCTCACGACGACGATCAACCAGGATAATTATGTGTAGCGTGTAACTTAATTCGTAACACGCTGCCCTTTTTTTTATGGCTTCTGAACCAATCTATAAATTACGCATTCAGGAAGTATTTAAGGCTCTGGAAACAGGGCCCGAAGGTCTTTCCACGCAAGAAGCAAGATCGGAAGAGCACACGTCTGAACTCCAGTCACCTGAAGCTATCT
>CAZLJB010000560.1:0-2943 GCA_964559195.1 uncultured Anaerolinea sp.
ATAGCTTCAGGTGACTGGAGTTCAGACGTGTGCTCTTCCGATCTGACAATTCGCGAGAAGATCTGATCAACCTCGACCCAAGCGAGTCGGTATTGATATGGCGGCAGTTCAGAGACTTTGTGGGCCCCTATGTGGCGCATTGTCACAACCTGGCGCATGAAGACCACGCCATGATGTTCGGCTGGGAGATCCTCCCTTCTCCTGATGTCGCACCAGTCGCCAACGCGGGCGGTCCTTACGCAGTTTCATCTGCTGGAAAAATAACCTTGAGCGGCGGCGCCAGCGGCACAACGCCGATCACCTATCTTTGGAGTGCCAGCGCAGGAACCTTCTCTGATCCAACAAGCCTTAACCCGGTTTATACCGCGCCTGCCGTGGTAACAAGCACAATTATTAACCTTTCGCTCACGGCTACGAACGTGGCAGGGTCCAATATTTCAAACACCAGCATTACAGTGAACCCGGTGGTATTTACCGACACCGTCGCGATCACTTCGTCGGTGTACAAAACATCAAAGAAGATTTTGACCATAACTGCCACATCAAACAGCACTGCTGCAATCCTGAAACTCATGTCATACCTGACGACGACCGGCGTCATGTTTGATCCTTCGCTGCTGGGCAATACTTTCAAAAAATCTAAAAATACGTGGAGCCTTACCCTGTCTGGAGTGCCGCAACCCGCTGCTGGGACTTCCGGAACTGCAGGATTGCAAGTTAATTCCAGCCTGGGTGGAATCAGCCCGAAGACTGCGCTGAAAAGCGTTACGAAATAATAATTTCCATCTAAAAGTGGTTGACGGGCAACGGTGAGCGTGCCGCCCGTCAATCACTACCTCACTATTAGAGGCTAATCCATGATACTTAATACTTTACCCAAGAAATTTGCACGTGCAGTCCTGATTGCTTTTGTCGGTATCGCGTGGCTCAACCTGCTGCACGAATTTGTCTATACTCCCAGCGCGATTCAATTTCCGCCTGTTTCGAATTGGCTGCGCGATACGCTGATCGTTCTGGCGCCGGTCATGCTGGCGGTTTGGATCGGTATTGCTTTGGTGCAATGGATGATTGATCGGTTTGGGCGGCGATTGTCAGTATCGACACAGTCGATGCTGGCAGCAGCCATGCTTGGAGCATTGACATCTCTATCTACCATCCTGATTGAGGCCAATCGAGTTTTTCAAACCGGGATTGGCAGTGAATTTGTTTTTTTGGCAAATATTTGCGATAGGATATACCCAAATGGCAATCCTCTGCTTAGTTTTCTGCGCTGGCTGCTTCCGATTACTCAAGCCTTTCGGTTTCATATCTTATTACAGGACGGGTTTAATCTGGCCTTGATCAACATGGCAATTACCATTTTTCTCATTTCAATCCTTGAAGTGTTCGGAAGAAGCAGGAATTCTTTTGATCGCGAAACATTATGAATTGTTAACTCCTGTGCAGGGGTTTTCAACCTTGTTTACCCCAGAGGCCGCTTTGTATCGCGAAACCCTTTCACTCAAACTATTATTGCTATCTCTACTGATCAGCATTGTGGCGGCATCCTGTAACCTTATGTCGCCGCTTAAAGGCAATGTTTATTCAGCAACTGTGCCTGCCGCTGAAATAAAATTATCGGATCATAAGGGGCAGCCCTTTAAGTTAAGCAATTTCCGCGGAAAAGTTGTGCTAGTCTTTTTTGGATTTTCGCACTGCATTACTGAATGCCCCACCACGATGGCGCTCATCAGACAGGCGCTTCAGACAAACGGCGTGACAACACAAAATGTGGAGGTGGTAATGGTCAGCACGGACCCTAAAGATGACACTCCGCAATCCATGAAAGATTTTATGGGCAACTTCAACCCGTCATTTCTTGGGCTGATCGGCACACCCGATCAGTTGGCCAAAACCTGGCAGGACTACGGGGTGGCGGTTCTGGAGGGTGGCGAGACTCACTCAAGCTTTACCTATGTTGTGGATAAGCGAGGGGGTCTACGTGAAACCTTTTCTCCAGATATGTCCCCAGATGAAATCGCCTCTGATTTAAAAATTCTGCTTGCAGAGCAATAAAGTTCCATACACATCGTTTGAGTAAGACGATGTGCGTTCATTTAACCCATATCCATTTTTCCCAAGCCATAAATCATACTTTTCTCACTCTTAAAAGAGGCCTGGGGGCATGGAAACTCATCCCACGCCGGTGCTATCCTATCAGTATGATAGATCAGCATCGGCTCTTTATTTTGGGCGACAGCCTGCTTATGGATGGATTGGTTCACTTATTGGGACCCAACCAGAATGTGACCATTGTTGGCTGTGCTTATGCCATCGAAGAAGTAATGCCCTACCTGGAAAGTGGTCAACTGGATATGCTGGTGATCGCAGGGGTTAGCGAGTATTTCGAGCAGGTGGCCGGGCTGTTGATTGGAAATTACGCCAATCTTTCAGTGCTATTTGTGCACCCTGATAAGGCTTACATGGAATTATTCAGTATCAGGCGTGTCATAGCACGTTATGCTGATCTAGCCGCCGCCATCGACGCTATGTCGCCATGAAGACCAGTAAGAGATATGCCTATCAAACCAAAGAGGAGGTTGCTGATGCAGATAAAAACCACCCACCGGGATAACTACGTTTATCTGAAAATTTATCAATATTGCAAGAATAATAAATTGCAAGTCTATGAACACTAAAAAGGAGAAATAAAGATGTTAAAACGTAAACCTATTAATCTATTTTTGAACATAATGGTTGTGGCTTCGTTGGCACTGGCCACCCTGTCGACCGGAGGCGTTGCACTGGCACTGGCATCCCCCGCCCCTGTTGCAGCCGCGATCCCGGTCGTGGCATCCAGCACGCAATTCGACCTGACTGGCTTCCTGCAGAGCGCCACCGTGAACAATCCCGCCGACCCGCATTCTGGCGGTGTCTTGACGGTTAACGGCCACACGGTTGTCG
>CAZLJB010000561.1:0-2941 GCA_964559195.1 uncultured Anaerolinea sp.
ATCTGGTTGATGGCAGAAAGCGCTGCGGGATACATCAGCGGCCCAAACATTGCGGCGCGTAAATCCTGATGGCTGTTATCCGTAAGCTTTGCCCCAACCCCGGCGGTATCCACATATAACCTGTTTTCGGCATTTTTACTGCCGCTGTCCCATAGGGGTGGAAAATAATTATCCTGTTCTTCAAACAGCAAGGGACGCAGATCGCTGGCCAACAGGTAATCTTCCACACGCTTATCCGCATGGCCATAGACCAGTGCTGAATGATACATACGCATGATGTATTCATCAAAATAACGACCCGAGCGTACTGGTCCGGCGCGCTCGGCATTGCGTGAATAGAAAACCGCGATAAAACGGGTCAGCCCATCTTCAATATAGTATTCATAAACCTGGTCCGCACGCGTCAGGCCGGTCTGGTAAGGCCGCACCAGCCCACGCGGAAAATTGCTGATCTTGACCGCCACCGGGCGACGATTAAGGTTATCCGGGTTTTCAGGTTTCAGCCCGGTCAATGGATCAACATCTGCTGGCAGGGTGATCGAATACTGCAGCATGGGCATGATGACTCCGGAGCTGGGACTGGGGGTAACCGGCATTTCAGTCGCATCCCGGGCGGTTGCAGAAGGCAGGTAAACAACTGCCGGGCTGGGTGTTAAGGTCAGGGTGGCTGGCACAGTGGCAGTGCTGGATTTCACCATTGGGCTGCCTGGTCGGGGGCTTAACAGATTGCGCACATCCGGACTGGAAAGATAAATTACGCCTAAAAGAACGCCTATTCCCAATATTGCCCCCCACAGGCCCAACGCAAGAGTCTTTAACTTCACAGCCTTCATCGACGGGATTATACCGCTAACCCACCTGTCCCGCTCTCGCCGCCAAATATCCAGTACTTCTCAATCAGAGCTGAAATGGTTTAAAGGGCGGTGCTCCTTGCGACAAAACCAACTTGAAAATTGCTGATCTTCAGAGACCCGCTCTGCCTGACATCAAACCTGATAAAATAAATCCATCATGTATGTACTAATCACCCTGGTCATCATTTTGTTGGCAACCGCCTTCATGGTTGGGCTGCGCGTCTCACAATCATCCACCAAATACTCATGGCTGACATCCACCATCGGAGCCCTGCTGGCCTGGCTGAGCATTCTAGCCTGGCAGTTTGATCTGCCCAGGCGCCTGGCCCCCAGTCTGTGGGCTCCAACCAGCCTATTCAACACTTCGCCCGACCTGTTGGCAGAACCATACGCCTGGCTGTATGCTATCAGCCTGGCAGCCCTGGCCGCCGCCGTGGTGCTGACTTCGCCAGCACGCCTCTCCACCAGCGTCAACCCGGCTGCCTGGGCCGGCACCCTGGCCCTGGTCGGTTTAGGACTGCTGGCCATCCTGGCTGACAACCCGTTGACCCTGGTGCTGGGTTGGACCGCGATTGACCTGACCGAATTCTTCAATACCCTGCGCGCCTCGGATTCTCCATCCCTGAGCGAACGTACGGTTATCTCTTTTAGCATTCGCGCCGCCGGCACCTGGGTAGCCCTATGGGCCAGTGTCATCAGCGCAGCCAACAACCAAACCTTTCTTTTTGAAAACGCTTCCCCACAGACCGGCATCTTTCTTCTGCTGGCTGCTGGTTTACGCCTGGGAGTACTGCCCCTGCATCTCACTTACCGCAGCGAGCCTGTGCTGCGCCGCGGTTTTGGTACCGTCCTGCGCCTGATGACCGCCGCCACCAGCCTGATCGTCCTGGCACGCCTGCCAGCCTCCGCCCTGGATGCCGGCACTCGTGGGCCGATCCTGCTAATCCTGGTGGGCCTGGCAGGCCTTTACGGCGGCTGGAGGTGGCTGGTAGCCAGTGACGAACTCAGCGGGCGACCCTTCTGGATCATTGGCATGAGCGCCCTCTCGTTGGCCGCCACGCTGCGAGGAAACCCGACCGGTAGTGCGGCTTGGGGCGCAGCCCTGGTACTGTTTGGTGGGATTTCCTTTCTGTATTCATCCCGCACTCGTTGGATCACCCGCCTGCTGGCAGGTTTTGGCATCCTGCTGCTGGCTCTGCCCTTCAGCCTGACCGCCTCCAGCTGGGGTGGAAGCTTTCCCTGGCCCTGGCTCTTCTGGCCCATCTTTCTGGTGGCTCACCTTATGCTGGTGGCTGGTTATCTGCGCCACCTCTTCCAACCCGGAGAAACACTTTTTGAAGAACTGCCCGTCTGGGCGCGTACCGCCTACCCGGCCGGCCTGGGTCTGCTAGTCCTGACAGCCCTCCTGGCTGGAGCTTGGGGGTGGCCAGGCGCTCGACAGGTGGGCGCCTGGCCTGTTGCAGTGCTACTGATCTTCCTGGGTTCCCTGGCCGGATTTGCAACCTGGCGCTTCAGACGATTTGCGCCGGTCGAAAAACCGGCCCAGGCCCCAGGGCCGGGCTCAGGCCTGGGAAATTGGACTGTCAGATTGGTTGGTGTTTTTTGGTTGGTATACCGTCAACTGGGCAGCCTGCTCAGTCTGGTGGCAAATCTACTCGAAGGTAATGGCGGCCTGCTCTGGACTCTGCTGCTGCTGGTGCTTTTTATCACCTTATTCCGGGGTCACTGATGCCGATTACAGTTTTATGGTTCGCTGCTGTTTCGCTGGCGGTCAGTTCAGCCGGGCTGCTGCTCAGCCGCAACTGGCGCTGGAGTTTGGGGCTGCTGGCCCTGCAGTATTTTGGCACCTTCTGGCTCCTGATGTCCCATTGGACACTCAACCTTTCTGCCAGTGTGCTGGTCACAGGCTGGATGTCTGCCGCAGCCCTGGGCATGACCCAAATTAACCTGGCAAGTGAACCCGCCGATGAAACATCCTGGCCCCAGGGCAATCTCTTCCGCATCTTCGCCACCGGGCTGGTGCTGCTGGCAACTTCAGCCGCCGCCGCTCCCGTGGCAGCCTGGCTGCCCGACAGCTCGCTTCCCAT
>CAZLJB010000562.1:0-2929 GCA_964559195.1 uncultured Anaerolinea sp.
GAGATTTCTGCCTGTCTCGTGGGCTCGGAGATGTGTATAAGAGACAGGGGGACAAAATATGATTTTTATCAATTTGGTTTTGCCAGCCGGGATGGTCAGTCACTTGAAAAAGTTATGGGCTTTACCTACTACTGTGATTCATTGCAGGTTCGAATAAAAGCATGGTTCAAAGATCAATTCCATTTAGACCAATAAACTGTGCCTTGGTTCTAAACTGAACGCCAGACTGTTTGGCTGCCTCGGCGAATAAAATCGAGGTTTTGATATCCCTGAATACCACGCTTGTATCATCCGAAACGGATTATCTGTTCAGGCGGGGTCATGGCCAAGGTTGGTAACTGGCATATACTGGCTGACGAGCTGGCGGGTGATGACCGGCAGCCGAAAGATGGCCTCGCGTAACAACATCTCGAGCATAGCATCTCCCAGGATGGTTGAGAAATGCTGAAAAATGACTTCCAACAGCCGCGCATAAGTCTCCCCGGCTGAGGCGGGGGACGCGAAAACAGTCTGATCGTTTACGCTGCTGGCGCTGAACCTCACGTTCCAATCATGCGCGGTGGCCTTAAAATTAACATCCCGCACAACCTGGTTAAGCAGGATGCGCCCGACCAATTTCTCGAATTTTTCAAAAAGGTTGCAGACCAGACTGGAAAAAGCATTGTGCAGTAAATATTCAATCCAGGCCGGTGTAGCCGGGTCACTGCTGAAAAAATTAGCCGAAAGATAACCTTCCTTCCAGGCCTGGATCTCGCGAACACTGCCGGCTGAGTGCAGCAACTGGTTGGCGGTAATAAACAAACTGTAATTAGGTGAAGCACCCTGCCCTGGGAATAAAAGCAGCACTTCTGCCTTTGGCCAGCGCACCTGGACCAGCGCCGGAACGGGGTGAGCCTTCCACTCAGTAAATAATTGTTCCAGGCTTCTATCTTTAGAAGCACCCCGCAGATCCGAGCGTTGTTCAATCAATATCTTAAATATTCGAATATCCTGCGGCGTGAGTGCCAGTATGCGCAAACCGGCCCGGGGGCTGGAGCCATTCAGGCCAGCCAGCCAGCCGGTTGGGTCAAGTCGCTGCACGGATTCATCGGAACGGTAAACTGTTGCCAGCTGCCCGCGCGCAAATAAGAGGATTTGAGCAGGTTTTTGTGGAAAATCCACATAAACCAGGCTGGTCAACAATTCATGCTGGAAGGCATGGATTGAATCCGCCAGTTTACCGGCGAGAACGTCAGTTTGTTCCACAAAATTAGGCGAAAATATGGGTGTCAACATCGTGATTTTTCCAATTGAATCTTAACACAGGCACGAGCATTTTTACCGTGCAGAGACATTTCAAGAACGTTTCAAGATATTGGGTGTTTAATATTTCGATGTGGACACTCGTATTTCGCACAAATGTTGTAGAATAATAAAATCAAATCTTCAGGAGGCTGTATGACTGAAACAACCGGCAAGCTGGTAGTAAACGACAAACGTGAGATCTTTGGCTGGGCCATGTATGACTGGGCCAACAGCGCCTTCAGTACGACGGTCATCACCGTCTTCCTGGGTCCATATCTGACCGCCATCACCAAGGCTTCGGCAGATGCCAATGGATTTGTGTACCTGTTCAACTATCCGATCAAATTCGACTCGCTGTTTACATTTCTCATTTCTGCTTCGGTGCTATTCCAGGTCACCTTCCTGCCGGTGCTCGGCGCCCTGGCAGATTACTCGCATATTCGCAAACAGTTGATGCAGTTCTTCGCCATTCTGGGTGCATCCGCAACCATCTTGATGTTCTTTATCACCCCTGGCGGGCATTGGTTTGCAGCCATTCTCTTTTTGATCGCGAACATCGCCTTTGGGGCATCGATCGTCTTTTACAATTCTTACCTGCCCAATATTGCCAGCCCTGAGACGCGTGACTCGGTTTCGTCGTATGGCTGGGCTATGGGCTACCTGGGTGGCGGCTTGCTGCTGCTGCTCAACCTGGTGCTTTTCATGTTCGGTGACAAACTCGGGCTGGATGGCAGCATGGTGGCCCGCATCAGCCTGGCATCCGCCGGCGTCTGGTGGTTGGGGTTCTCGGTCATCACATTTACGCGCTTAAAACCGCGCCACGCGGTGCGCTCCCTACCCGAAGGCGAGAGCTATTTTACGATTGGCTTCAA
The DNA here is from genome assembly GCA_964559195.1 of uncultured Anaerolinea sp. Taxonomy (GTDB): domain Bacteria; phylum Chloroflexota; class Anaerolineae; order Anaerolineales; family Villigracilaceae; genus UBA5195. The sequence continues at coordinate 2,157 of CAZLJB010000562.1, forward strand.
ACAGCTTTCTGATTTAATGAACACCCCGCGCTCGGTTGTTTCCATCCTGATGGCTTTGCCACTGCTCATTCCAGTATTGCTGTTCTTGCAGCTCCCGATCTGGTTGGTTTTGCTGCCTGGCCTCGGCCCAATTGTGGTCATGGTCATCTTTATGGTTCGCAAAAGCCGCAGCCTGCCGGAAGCAATGAAATTTCTGGCAGCGTATTTGCTATATAACGACGGCGTTCAGACCGTCATCGGCGTTTCAGCCATTTTCGCATCAGTCGAGCTGGGCATGCAGACCACCCAGTTAATCCTGGTCATCCTGATGATCCAATTCGTAGCCTTCCTGGGCTCGCTTGGTTTCAATAAAATTGCGGAAAAGATCGGTACCAAAGAAACCATCTTCATGAGCCTGTTTGTCTGGAGCGCAGTGACCATTTACGCCTTCAGCGCTATGAAGAGCACGGCCCTGGTGCTGGGCATGGAACAGCGTCACCTTGAATTTTGGGTGCTGGGCTTCGTGATTGCGCTGGTTCTGGGAGGTTCGCAGGCTCTTAGCCGCAGCCTTTTCGCGCAGATGATCCCCGCCGACCAGGAAGCCGAGTTCTATTCATTTTATGAGATCAGTGAACGCGGCACATCCTGGATGGGTACCTTTATCTTTGGGGCGGTCAACCAGGCCTTCAACAGCCTGCGATTGGGAATTCTCTCGGTCATCGTTTTCTTCATTGCCGGGCTGATCTTGCTGCCCTTCGTCAATATCCCCAAGGCCATGAAGGAAGCCAAACAAA
>CAZLJB010000563.1:0-2917 GCA_964559195.1 uncultured Anaerolinea sp.
GCCGATCTGGAGCTTGTTCACCTGGTTTTGTTTTTTTCTTGACGACCTGATCTTTCCGGGCTACAAACAACAACCGGTTGAAAAACCGCTCTTTATTTTGGGGAATTTCCGGAGTGGTTCCACTTTCTTACACCGGCTGCTATCCCGTGATTCTGCCACTTTTACCAGTCTGCGCACCTGGGACATCTTCCTGATGCCATCCATCACGCAGCGAAAGCTCTTTCGATTCCTGGCAAAAATCGATCATTTTTTTGGCAGCCCGCTGGTCAAGTCCTTAAAAAACATTGACAAACAATCGCTCGGAAAGGTTCGCATCCACAAGATCAGCCTGTTTGACCCTGAGGAAGACGAAAATATCCTGCTGCATGCCTGGTCCACTTTTTTCGTCAGCTTCATGTTCCCGTTTCTCGACGATCTGCCCCCCTATCAATTCTTTGATGATGCGCTGCCCTCCGCAGAAAAAAAACGCATTATGAGTTTTTACCGGGCCTGCATCCAGCGTCACCTGTACGCAACCGGTAGAAAACTGCATTTCGTTTCTAAAAGTCCTGCGTCCAGCGCGAAAATCGAAACCCTCTTGGAATTCTTCCCGGATGCCCGTATCCTATACCTGGTGCGCAACCCGCTCGATATGCTGCCATCCACCATTTCCTGGCTGAGTTACGCCTGGCATATTTTTAGCGAGCCGGGTGAAAAATATCTCTACCGCGATCAGGTGCTGGCCTTGACCAAGTATTGGTACCATCATCCTCTGAATGTACTGGATCAGAACCCATCCCCCACAAAAATCATCCTGAATTATGATGATCTGATCCGCTGGCCGGAACAGATCATCCGCAGCTGTTATGAACAATTTGGATATACCAACAGCCGTGGTTTAGAAAAAATCATCCGAGCCGCCATAAAAGAGACTGAAACCTATCAGAGCGACCATGTCTATCATTATGAAGAAATGGGCTTCACTCATGAGGAAATCCTGCGCGAGTTTGACGATATTTTCGAACGGTTTAACTTTGACCGGCGAAACACCGATGCCCCAGCCAACAGCCAGGCAATCCTGCCGGTCTTCTCCGCAGAAATGCCGCTGGCAGGGGATTGATAAAAACAAACTCCGTTTTGCAGATTGCGAAAACGGAGTTTGTTTTTTAGTGTGATGTTCTATTTGAGTGACCTGGTTTTTTTGACCGCCGGTACTACTGCCGGAGGGGGGCTGATCTTGTATTGATCTTCAAGGGGTGGCCAAGGCAGCTTAAGTTTACCGAAACGATAAGCCATTAACACGCCACCAGCCAACACCATCAACAATGTCACAACCTGCGTGGTACTGATCCAGGTGCCTCCCACACGAGGTTGGTCCGGACGGAAAAATTCGATCAGAAAACGGCCCAAACCTGCCATGATCAGCCAACCAAAGAAAACAGCCCCCGGTTTGATCTGCTTCGCATAACGGCGCGCGAGATAAATGATTAAAGCAAAAGCCAGGAAGTTCCAGATCATTTCATAAGCAAAAGCCGGGTGAAAGCGGGTTGTGGCAAGTGGATATTGAACCATATCCTGATAGACACCAATCCGGTGCGCGGCATCAATCGGTATTCCCCAGGGCAGGTTGGTTGGCTGTCCGTAAAGTTCCTGATTAATGAAGTTCGCCGGTCTGGCAATTGCCTGTCCCAACAGGGTGACTGGCCCAATCGCATCCAAAAAAAGCCAGATATCCATTTTATAATGGCGCAAATAAAATACCATAGCCAGCGCGCCAAACAACAAACCGCCATAAAAATGCAGGCCTCCCTGCGGGATATTAAGGATTTGAATGGGGTTTTGAAGGTAATATGGATTTCCACCCAGGGTGGCGTTGACGACATACCATAAACGCGCCCCAATAATCCCAGGAGGCAGGATCCAAATCAAGGCATCCCAAATCGATTCGCCATTTTCGCCCTGGCGGGTGATCTCACGTGCGGCATACCAGGCTGCCACCACCACACCTGTCATTACCAAAACCCCATACCAACGCAGCGCAAACTCAAAGCTGCCGATATGAAAGGAGTAAATTATCGGATCAATCATGCTTATCTCCAAACTTGATGAATGAAATACCGGTACCAACCCGGGATTGGAAAAATATTATCTCACGGAAGAGTTGGCTGATCTATAAAACACTCAACCCAGATAAGAAGGTTCTTTTATGGGTAAGCCTGTGATTTACAGGATTTAAACAGCCCTTCTGGCAGAAAAGACCAGGTTGTGATTAATTATGAAATTATATTGACCAGACTTTACCAGCCGGGACGATGGCACGCTCAGGCACATCCGCCAGCAGGATGGCGCCATTGCCGATGCGGGCGCCGCTACCAATTTTAATACCAATTGCAGTGGTGACACCCATGCCCACCAGGGCTCGCTCCCCCACCCGCACCATGCCCGCCAGCATAGCGCCAGGGGCAATGTGTGTAAAAGAGCCAATCTCACAATCGTGCGAAATAATCGCACCGGTATTGATCATGCATTTTTCGTGCAGCACCACCGAAGAGCCAACATAAGCATTGGCAAAGACTTGAACCCCGTCAAATATCTGCGCAGATGATTCGATGGTGGCGCGCGGGTGGCATAAGATAGGGAAGGCAAACCCAGCACTGGCAAGCAGTTCAAACAAACTGATACGCATACCGATATTAATGATGCCACCGACCCCATTGGCAGCCAGCCGAAGGCCTCGGTCAAACATTTGAGATAGGATTTCGCGCGTGCCCAAGACCGGGATACCTAAAACCTGGGTTCCGACCAGGGCAGCATTATCATCCACAATTCCGGCAATCCCGAAAGAACCGATCGCCCGCGCCATTTCCATAACCGCTTTGGCATGTCCGCCAGCCCCATAGATCAATATTTGCGAATTGATCAGACGGTTGGTGGCGGG
>CAZLJB010000564.1:0-2910 GCA_964559195.1 uncultured Anaerolinea sp.
GACAATCTAATCACTACGCTTTCATTTATTGGCTATTCGATGCCAATTTTTTGGTTGGCGTTAATGCTAATATACATTTTCGGTGTTTACTTCCAACGTTGGGGGTTACCTTCCTTACCAACAGTTGGAATGTATGACTTGAATATTGGACCGACGCTTGGGCAAATAGCCATTCACCTCATTTTGCCGTTAACCACTCTCTCAGTTGTGAGCATCGCCAGTTACAGCCGATATGTGCGTTCACAAATGCTGGAAGTCATGGGTCAGGATTACATCCGAACGGCTTACGCCAAGGGCATGCCAGAACGGGTCGTGCTTTTTAAGCATGCCCTAAAGAATGCAGCTTTACCACTTGTAACCATCATTGGGCTCGACCTTCCCCTTCTCTTAGGAGGAACAGTGGTGACCGAAGCCATTTTCGGTTGGCCTGGAATGGGAAGGCTTTTTTATAAGGCGACCAATTCTGGAGATATTCCAGTCACAATGGGCATACTCTTAATTATTTCCATCCTGGTTGTGGTATGCCAGCTTGTTACTGATGTAGCTTACACATATTTTGATCCTCGAATCCGTTACGATTAGGATGTCCTTTTGACAACACAGTCGATAGCAAATCTGGGAATTGAAAAAATCGAGCGACAATCCCTTAAACCCGGTCAGCTAGCCTGGCACCGGTTCAGGCATCACCGCATGGCCTTGATTGGATTAATAATCCTGGCACTTCTAATTCTTTATGTAATGATTGGAGCAATATTTTCTTCAGAAACAGCGGCAAACCGGGGTGATTTACGCGCCACACTACTTGCGCCATCCTTAGATCATTTATTTGGAACCGATCTTGCCGGACGTGACATTCTTAAACGTACCGTCTTTGGAGGTCAAATTTCCATTATTATCGGGGTTTTGGCCGTGACTGTGTCTGTGACAGTCGGGGTCTTAATCGGAGCGATGGCTGGTTACTTCGGCGGTGTTATTGATAGTTTGCTGATGCGCTTTACAGAAGCAATGTTCAATATTCCGCAATTATTTCTCTTGATTGTTTTGGCAAAGTTCTTTGGAGCAAACACACCAACCTTCACTTTGTTGGGACGCGAATTTAGCGGCAGCGTGGTTGTTATCGTAGGAGTAATCGGACTTACTTCCTGGATGTATCTTGCTCGCATCGTTAGAGCCAGCTTCCTTTCCTTAAAAGAACAGGAATTTGTAACTGCCGCCCATGCCACTGGCGCAAATGACATGTCCATCATTTTTGAACATATTTTGCCGTCAGCCATGGCTCCCATCATAGTTTCAGCCACACTTGAAGTTGCAAATGCTATTCTTTCAGAGGCATACATTAGCTTCCTTGGAATGGGCGTTCAACCGCCAACAGCCACATGGGGAAATATGCTCAACGAAGCCTATAACCACATGGAAGGTGCGCCATGGATGTGGTTTTTTCCAGGAACGTTGATTCTATTAATTGTTCTCGCCATTAATTTTGTTGGCGATGGTCTCCGGGATGCACTTGACCCTCGATCTGGCCAACAGGCGGGGGCAAAAGAATAACTTATGCCCAACACTATTCTCGAAGTACAGGATTTAATGGTTCAGTTTTCTAGTCTTGAAGGTTTGGTGCATGCTGTAAATGGTGTCTCTTTTCGGGTTCGAGAAGGGGAAACTCTTGGCATAGTTGGCGAGAGTGGATGTGGTAAGAGCGTAACCATGCTCTCCGTGCTACGACTGCTTCCACAGCCCCCTGGGAGAATTGTGGCTGGCAAAGTATATTTTGAAGGCATTGATTTGCTTGCCATCGACAAAACCAGAATGCAAAATATTCGTGGCAAAGAAATTGCCATGATATTTCAAGATCCAATGACCAGTTTAAATCCGGTTCTCAGCATAGGACAACAAATCAGCGAAACCCTGGTCATCCATGAGGGTTTGAGTTCCGAAAAAGCAAAAGCTAAATCCCTAAAACTTCTGGAAATGGTCGGAATTCCCAATTCTGCTGAACGGTTTGATAGTTTTCCACATCAATTCTCTGGTGGTATGAGACAAAGAGTTATGATTGCCATGGCTTTATCGTGCAACCCCAAACTACTTATTGCTGATGAACCAACAACAGCTCTCGATGTAACGATCCAGGTGCAAATATTGGAACTCATTAAAAACCTGCGCTCCAATCTAGGAATGTCGATCATCTGGATCAGCCATGATATGTCTGTTATCGCTGAATTGGCAGACAGGGTGCTCGTGATGTATGCTGGTTACGTGCTCGAAGAAACGGATGTTTTTTCATTATATAACCATCCACAACATCCCTATACGGTTGCATTGCTACAATCTATTCCGCGGTTAGACGAACAAGAAAATAAAAAGCTTGCAGTAATAGCCGGATCCCCTCCTGATTCGATTCAAATAAATCCAGGATGCCCTTTCGCTAATCGCTGTCTTCATAGCCAAGCGATATGCATAGAAAAAAATCCGTCACTCCAGTCAATAGCATCTGATCATAAGATTGCCTGCTGGGTGGATATCGAGACAGGCAAACTTCGATGAGTACATCTACCCAGGTTTTAATAAGCGTACAAGGTTTAAAAAAATATTTCCCTGTTTATAAGGGTATGATATTCCAACGAGAAACCGCCACTGTCAAAGCTGTGGATGATCTGTCGTTTAAAATCTATGCGGGTGAGACACTTGGTTTAGTTGGTGAATCGGGTTGTGGAAAAACAACTGTAGGCCGGACACTTTTACAGTTATATCGTCCAACCGCTGGAAATGTGTTTTTCAAAGGAACGAATCTGGTCACCCAGAAAGGTGGGGCTCTTCGCAAATTGCGCCAACACATCCAAATGATTTTCCAGGATCCCTTCGCATCTCTCAATCCTCGTTGGACAATTTCACGTATCATTGGAGAACCGCTGC
>CAZLJB010000565.1:0-2897 GCA_964559195.1 uncultured Anaerolinea sp.
GGCATTAAAATCACCGCCCAGGTTGGATAGCCAATCCGAATTGTCTGATGCCTGATCAGGCTGCTGCTCAATTGGTTTTGAAACCGCTTGCGCTGAGCCACCCGTCAGAGTTGCCAACCAATCTGGTAAGTCAGCATAAATAGATGGATCTGAAGGTTGAAAAACTGGTTCCGGCGATTCGGATTCAACAGGCGCAACCTCGGCTGATGAATTGGGGGCAGGCGCAGGTTCAGATGGAGCTACTGGTTCCACCACCACAGGTGTGGGTAAACTACCTTGCAAACTCTTAAGCCAGTCGGATGTTTCTTCCTCGGCATCCCCCAATTGGGAGAGTCCAGCCAACAAATCCTTTGAAGGAGGAGGGGGCGATTTGGAATTTGGGAAACTTTCAGGTAGCAAGCCAGAATCGTTAGCATCCGGCAAGTTTCCATCTTTTTTAGAAGCTTTACGGGCGTCCCTTAGCCAGCCAGGCAATGTACGTTCCAAATCAGAAGTCTTCTTTTTTTCTGGCAAATCGCCGGGGCGGATAGGCGGAAGGGGTTCTGTGACACTTTTCATAAGCACAGCGCCACAATATTGACAGTTTTCTGCCAAATCAAGATTGGACTTGCCGCAAACCGGGCAAATAGTATCACTCATTATTTGCCCCCGTATGGCCGGTCAACACCCGCAAGGATGCGCAAACCTGTAGTAAGTGTTCCAAGAGCAACACCGATCAAAATACCGCGCGCTCCCCCGGTAACAAGATTATTGGAAATTAAAGGTCGCAACCAATCGCTGATAAATGGGATTTGTCCAATGAAGGGCAGGGGACCAGTGCCTACCAGGATTAGCAAGGCTGTTACCAGAAAAAGAATCGAGTTTAAGCCAGGACGAACGCGTAATATCCGCAGGCTGGTATAAACCAAGGTAACTGCCAGTACAGCCATCAAGCTGATTTCCACGGGAATAAGAATACCGTTTAAAATCACTGCTTGCAACGGAAATAAAATTGTGGGAAGGCTGACAATCGCTGTCAACAATAAAAAAAATAATAGCACGACGCTATTGATAAAACCGGGCTGACGTTCTCTGATCTTCTGAAGATGAACCGAAAAAAGGTTAAGAATACCCACCAGCACCGCAACACCAGCCAAAATAAGCGACCACTGCAGCAAAATTAAACGGAAACCACTGACTGCAGGAGTATTAATAAAATAACCCAGTAAGACGACAACTCCGGCACTGATGGCAATAATAGCGTTACCCGCAGCAAAGAAACGCTTCACAGCACACCTACCAGTTTAAGCCCGGACCCGACCAATAAGGCGATTACAATCAACCAACGAAGAATATCTTGCAAAACCAGGCTGGCAGAGTGAAAAGAGCCTGCATTGGCATAAGCCCCTGCGGCAAATAGCTCTTCTCCAACCAGCGTTTCAGGTGAGGATGCATATAAAACAGCCTGAGCAATAAGATGATCACTGGCTGCAATCACAGTGGCATTTTTTCGATCTGCCGCATCGGTCAACAATCCCACTTCCGGACCAAAATTCCCGATCAGCACATTGGTTGAGATTTTTTCATCAAACATAGCTGGCATGGCCCCTACTGCAAACGAAAAAGGAGTCAACCCGGTCAGCCTTGCGTTGTTCATTACAAAAGGTTGCCCAACCGCAACGGCGTCATGAGCAGCACGCAAGGTATCCTGCGCCAATAAGTTCAACAAACCGCTACCAGTACTGGCCACCGGGGGAAGATCACTGAGTGAGGTAATTTCACCCAAACGGCGAAGAAGCACCAACCCTGCCAAAGCCGAAGCGCCATCAACACCCAGCACATTACCATTTCCGAGAGAAAAGTGAAGTCGAGTGCCATCTTCAACAACCAATCGTGCGGCACGCTGGATACGATTAAAAGTCGGGATATTACGAAAGGAATAGTGAATGCGCCTGTCAAGAATGGCCAAAAATACAATGAGCATGGCCGCTAGAATTACAAGTCCCAACCCCACCAAACCGGATAGAGTCACTCAGTTCTCCCTTTCAGCAGGGTTGCAAAAGCCCTGGCTTCATCTTCCTGCTCAAGTAAACAAGCCAGTGCGCGCATTCCCTGGCTCGTTACTGGCGAAACAAAAGGTTGGCAAAGGTAAAGCATCTGAGCCCCCAAAATATTCAACGGCCCGGCAGCTTCCAAAGCCCAGGCTGCCAGATCTGACAATCCCAGTCTGCGTAAATAATTCAACCAGTCTAACCAGTAAGAACGCTGAGTATACATAATATATTAAAGTATAGCATAAATTATAAAACAGACCTGATAAGAACCATTTCGGCTACCTTACAAGGTCATTTTAATGCCAAATCAAACAAATTTGTAAATTGAAAAGTGCGCTTCGAACGGGTGGTGGAATTTTTCGAGCATTCAAACCCAATCTATCTACAACCGATCAGCAAGATGATGCCTGCAGACTAACCGCCACCAATCAGGCAACACCTTGTTTTCGATCAGGATTTTCTTCAAAAATTACCAACCCAACCAGAATCAGTGTAGAAATACTTCAATAGTATAATCAACTTGCGCGCCAGTCTAATCTGATATTTTCTTGGCAAAAACTGGCTGTAGATCAATCTCCCCTTTAGGCTTTTTTGATTGACCAGGCACGCGACCCGCTTTGGAGGCAAAATGACCGAAAGAAAAATCCGAGTATTGGTGGCCAAGCCTGGTTTGGATGGACACGACCGGGGAGCAAAAGTGGTAGCCCGCGCGCTACGCGATGCAGGAATGGAAGTTATCTACACCGGGCTTCGCCAGACTCCGGAAATGATCGCCGAAGCTGCCTTGCAGGAAGATGTGGATATGGTAGGTTTATCCATATTATCAGGAGCGCACATGGCCCTGGCACCACGTATTCTCGAACT
>CAZLJB010000566.1:0-2885 GCA_964559195.1 uncultured Anaerolinea sp.
TTTATGCTCTGCGAACTCTGCGCTCTCAGCGGTTAAGGCTTTTTGCAGTAGACTCTTATATTGCCCGGCGCAAATCTTTGCAGGGATTCTTTGCCGGGTCTTGGTTAAAAAAAAAGCGCCTGCCTGATATCAGTAATTTCATTCTACCGAAATCAGGCAGGCGCTTTTGGAACGCGGACTTATGAATTTCTTAAGATTTCCTTAAGGTTGGTCAATTAATCCGGATATTTCATCACCCGATGTCGCAAGGTTCACCACAAAGACCGTATATTTCTCGCTGCTCTGAGCAATAATTGTGCCACCATGCGCCTCAACGATTTCCCTGGCAATCGCCAGACCTAACCAGGAACCGCCCGTAATGGTGGAATTCGAGGGGTTGAGGCGGAAAACTTTTCAAAGATTCGGTCAAGCTGTTGTGATGGAATGGGATTTCCATAATTTATAAAGGAAATCACGACATTTTCCCCCTGCTGCTCCGCATTAATCTTAATGATACTTTAGGAGCCATCCCGATGTGGAAAAATTCCACATCGGGATGGAAAACGGATGGGAACTATAATCGTCAGGAAAAGCGCGAACATTAGGTTCAATAATTCGGTATATTTTATGTCTCGATAGCTTCGCTTGGGGCTGAAGCCCTGGCTCATTTCATTGAATCATTTCATTGAAGCCCTAGCGGGCTAAGGACAGAGTCGGATTCATGCGCAGCACCTTGTCCGACTTTCTCGTTTTGAGCAGGGGATTTATCCCCGCGAACCTTCGGCGATGCCAAAAAATCTGTTCGCCCTTTATTTGCTGAATACAGAAAACGGATGGGAACATGAGAAAATGAGAGTAGTTTTTGGTGCTCATTACTCAGATTGAATACCAATTTTATCTGAAATTGTATACAATCACCCGCTGGCCTTGCGCTGCGAATCCATCCATAGATGAAAAATCAGCAGCATCACGACACTAAGCAGCGTGCCAATCGTAAAGGGGTTGATCACCCCGGCTGGAGCAAAATCCTGCGGGTTCATAAAAGCGCCGATCAATACCAATACCGCCCACAGCAGGATGCTCTGCAAAGCTACACGCCACGAACTCCAGCGGTTGTCACGCGAGATGGTCAGGCCGCCCACCGCCAGCAGCGCAAACCAGCCGCCCATCACCCGCGCCGTCAACGGGGTCAGCAGCCACGGCCAGAGCGGGATGGCGCTGGCTGGAGCGATGACCAGAAATAGTGAGGTTAACCCCGCCAGTACTCCGAAGCCGGTCATGCCCAGGCGGGCAAAACCCGGCACGATCGCATCAACAGCCTCCGATGTACCCGGATCGGCTTTGCGGTTGCGCCACCACAGAAAAGGCACCAGGAAGGGCGTGATGATATACAGAACCAGCCAGAGCTGAAATGGGAAGTGACCCGGATCAAAACGCCCCCAATGCAGGACGGTTGCGATCATCATGAAAATAGTGAAGGTTGTGACGGGCGCAAAGGCGCCTGAAATGCGGTGCCAGCGTTTGCCAAAAACCGCAAAAACCAACTGGTAAGCGCCGCCCAGGTAACCAGCCCCCATGATGATGGCGGTCATGTGCGGTTTGATGGCCCAGGCAAAGCGCTCACCGGATTGATCCGGAAAGAAGTACAGGATAAGGAAGGCCAGCAGCAGGAATGGGATCACGATGGCCAGAACGATGCGGGTCAGGGGCTGGATACGGTCGTCATACATGAGTCACTCTCCAAAGTAATCTATGTTTGGGGGTAACTACTCAGCCACCCCAATTAATATGTCGTTGCGAACGAGCGCTTCTCAGCGAGTGAAGCAATCTGCCGTTAAACGGGCGAATCCTGGTAGGCGTCGGGTGCCGATAGATGGAAGATTGCTTCGCAAAGTGCGCTCACAATGACATGGCTGAGTAGTTACGTTTGGGGTAAGGTTGTGGTGAGCTTGTTTTGTATAACTTAACCCTATACCACCAAAGAAGATACTTTTTATCTGCATTACATGCCTACTACCTCGGGTTGGAGAACACAAAGGGGGCAGGCAAGCCGCTGGTCACGGTCTGACGTGGTACTGCCCCTCCGCCACCCACTTGTAGGTGGTCAGCTCCGGCAGACCCATCGGCCAGCGGGCGTGCAGGCGCTGCGTGGAGATGGCGTAATAGTTACTTTCTTTGTTTGTAGTGCCTTGTTTTCTGATATCCAGATAAGCTTCGCTTCCTCTTTTAATTTGATATTAGCGCCAAAGAGATATGGGAACAACTCATGGTTTATCTCAACGGTTAAGCCGTCAGCTGGCTTTGCCTTGTACTGACTCCACTGAACAGCAAAATCCCGTTTCAAGCTAAACAGTTGGGTTAATTCAGAATTTTCCAAATCAGTTAATTTTTTCTCAAGGGCTTTGTTTGCAGCTACTAATCAAATCGAACCGGGATTGCTCCGTAGCCTTTTTGTTGTCTGGAATTTCGCCTTGTTTAAAAGAACAGGTACTTCTTATTTTCCTCGCAAGCCCATGAATATGGTTTGAAGGCCAAGACCGTTTGATGGATCAGGATGACACCTTGGAGCGCCGCGAAAGCAAGAAAATCCGTTACAAGAGTCGTTTTCATAATGCGGCTTATCAACCGCAGCCAAGATTGTAACCCGCATGGGATTACGCTGGATTTGTATGATGATTTTGGTTCGATTTGCTTGGCAAATCGTCCCGTGGAGCAAGCGCGCATGGGCCCTGCCATTCATGGTCATTTTGACCCTGGCACCCCGAACAAGCGAGAAGTTACATAAGCCGCATCGGACACTGGTGGATTGGGCAATGTTTATGATCGATAGAGTCCGCCGTTGGCAACCAGCAAATGAAATCATTCTGGTTGGCGATGGCGGTTATGCGGCAGGGTTTTTAGTTCAA
>CAZLJB010000567.1:0-2883 GCA_964559195.1 uncultured Anaerolinea sp.
AAGGTGGCGATATTCTTGGCATAGTCCTTGGAATCGGTGGTTTCAATATACTGGATCCAGGTGGCAACGCCGCTGGCCTGAGTAGCTTGAATACCTTCCCAGGCAGACTGGTTGAAAGATTTGTCATCAACTTTGCCGACATCCGTCACAACGCCAACGCAAAACACATCAGCTTTTGTGCAGTCCGGAGCTGTGGCAGCGGGCGCCGCTGTGGGGGCTACGGTGGCAGCTGGTGCGGCGGGGACGTCTGTGGCAGCGGGTGCTGCCGGTGCAGCGGGTGCTTCAGTGGCGGCCGGCGCAGCGGGTGCGGCTGGAGCTGGAGTTGCAGCGGGTCCGCATGCGGACAAAAGCATGGCTGCCGCAAGCAACAGGGCAAAAACCACATATAACTTCTTCATGTTTCTCTTCTCCTATTTGAATACAATATATTCTTTTGCACCCCATGGTGCATACAAGTTGAAGTATACAATCTCTTATGGCTTTCTGCAAGTGAATATCAATTCGTGATTTTCTCGGTTACCCGAAACAGGGTCCATCCTGACGAGGAAATTGGATCTTCCTCAATTAGCCCAGGGCCAGGTATTTCCGAGCAATAAATCGTTTTTTACCTTCTAATCAGATTTCCTGCTGGGTTTTTGGTTGCCAAAATGATTGAATACAAAAGAAAAAATACCTATGGTTTGGCCGGACTGACATTGGTATTGATCGAGCCATCTACCAACCCACTTGCGATTTCCTGCATTTTCGCTTTCACATCATCCGGAATTTTCTTATTCCAATTGTGAAAAGGCGCCAGACCGATGGCTCCAGAAAAAGTGCCACTCGTTGGAAATTTGTTATTATTCGCCATTTTTATCAGGTCATAGACATCAGTTTCGATCAGTTTGACGGCACTGGTGAGTAACATTTTCCGGGCTTCTGGTAAGGTATTGTATTGATCGTATTCCGATCCGATCACATAGACGCTCTTTTGGGCGGCCGCGATAATTGCGCCATCTCCGGTTGTGCCGCCCGCGCTGAAGACCACATCCACTCCATTATTAATCATGTCTTTGGCTGCGCTGGCGCCCCATTCAGGATCGGAAATGGCTGTATCCGGACTGACATCGTTATGATAGACCACGGTCAGATCCGCGCCAGGATTGATGTAAATGGCGCCGGCTTTGTACCCTTCACAGTAGCGCCAGATGGGTGGAACAATATCTGTCCCACAGACAGCGCCAATTTTTCCGGATTGGGTCATCTGAATTGCAAGTGCGCCTGCCAAAAAGCCAGCCTGGTCCTCAGGATAGCTCAAGCTGACCAGGTTGGTCGGGGATGTCTTGGCTGGATCCAGAACCTGATCTACCCCGATGAACATTGAGTTTGGGTAGTTTATGGCAGATTTGAAGGTGGCATCGCCCAGGTTGTATCCAACTGTAATGATCACATCGTATCCGGCTTCGCCGAAGGTGGATATATTCTTCTCGTAATCTTTCCAGTCGGTGGTTTCAATAAATTGAATTTCAGCCTTAAGACTTTTTTCTGCCTGACTGGCAGCTTGCCAGGCTGCCTGGTTAAAGGATTTATCGTTAATTTTACCAACCTCAGTCACAACACCAACGCAGAACACTTCTGCGCTTTTACAATCGGGCAAACTTGTGGCGGGTGAACCACAGGCAGATAATGCCAGGGCGGCTGTCGACAGAATGCTGAATATGGCGAAAAACCTTTTCAAGTGTGAGCTCCTAAAGAACCTGGTTGCTTTTGATTCAGTTCTGGCTAAGCAACAGCCTCAAAACTTGCCTCACCACGTTTGACCCCCAGCATCAACCACAGCGCAATTGCCATAAAGATTGGTGCGACCAGCATGATTGAGTTGTAGTTGTTGCCGGTCATTTCAATCAACAGGCCATTCAAGTTGGGGCCGGCAATCGCTGAAAGTGTTGAAAACAGGTAGTACAACCCTGTATAAGTTCCAAGTCGGGCTGTGGTGGTCATATCCACCACCATTGGCAGTGAATTGATATTGATCAGTGACCAGGCTCCCCCGGCTGCCATCAGAAACAGGCTGATGACCGGGATGGTACCCAGTACAGGCACCTTGCCAACCACGCTGGTGAGCAGCGATGCAGGGGTGAAATAAACTCCGGCCAGCAGCCCTCCCATCAAGACGATCCCGATTGAGATGGTTACCCTGCGACCAATGCGTGCTCCAATAAAACCGGATATCAGGGCGAATAAAACAAACATCAGGGAAAGATGCCCCATCAGTCGGGAACCGTCCGCCGGGTCCATACCCAGATAATTTTTGGCATAAAGCGTAAAAAAAGCTTCGATGGCGGTGTATCCCAGGAACCAGAAGAAAATTGCCAGGAAGAGGCGCAGCGCGCTCTTGTCGTTATCTTCCCATATTTCTTTCAGACTTTCAAACATGCCAGGTTGTTTTTTGATTTCACCCAATTGAGAGGGTTCCTTGATAAAGATAAAAACCAGTACAGCGGCAATGATCACCAATGCCGACCCCATCCAAAATGGATAAGCTGGGTTAATCCGGTACAAAGCCCCGCCACCCAGGAAGGAGATGATCCCGCCGATGCCACCCATAAAATTGACGATGCCGTTGGCCTGCGAGCGTTTGTCCGAAGGTGTGATATCAGGCATAAGCGCGATGACCGGTGTGCGCCATAAAGCCATGCTGAGCAGTAATGTGCTTGTACAGGCCACAAACAGTGGCAGAACTGCCGCCAGTGGGAGTATCCCAAACGCCAGCGCGCTGAGCGGAGCGCCAATCAGGATAAACGGTATACGTCTTCCAATTGGGGTTCGCAAACGGTCAGACCAGGCGCCTACCGGTGGTTGGATGAACAGCGCCGCAATGTTATCGAGAGTCATGAAAAAACC
>CAZLJB010000568.1:0-1174 GCA_964559195.1 uncultured Anaerolinea sp.
CGAAGGACTTTCTTGAGCACTGAGCCGGGGATTTATCCCCCAGGCTCGCTCTTGCGCGCGCTCGAAAGACAAGCGGGTTCCGGGTTGGAAGGGGCCGGGGGATAGGTCCATTGTTGCTATCCCTTTCACCATACCCATTGCGTATTACCCCACGCGGGTGTACTATACATTATTCTCATTGTCGCCAAAATTTGGATCCGTCCTGACGTAGAGGCAGCCGCTCACGTTTGTCAGGGCAATCGTACAGGTTGCACCTCTTCGATTAAAAAGCAGGCTGCCCGGTTGGTATGGCTCCAAATCAGCTATTTTGAAAATTCATTAGCGCTCCAGAAAAAATCTTTAAGATAATCGAACTGGAAACCAGGGTTTATTATTAGTTGGCAATTGCTTATCTGAGGAGTAATTTGATGGGGAATAATAACCTCAATCGTCCGGAACCATCCTTCTCGGCCCAGGACGAATTATCCTTGCGCCAGATATTTGACAATCATGCAGTTATCATGCTGCTGATCGAACCCGAAACCGGCCTGATTCTGGATGCCAATCCGGCCGCAGTGAAATTTTATGGATATTCCAAATTAAAACTGCGCGGCATGCCGGCCGCTGAAATAAATTGTCTTTCTGACGCACAGTTAGCGCTTGAACGCCAAAAAGCAAAACAAGAGGGGCGAAATTACCTTGTCATAACGCAGCGCCTGGCCAATGGACAGGAACGCACGGTCGAAGAACTTTCTTCCATGATCATCTGGCAGCACAAACTGATTCTTTTCACAATCATCCACCAGATTAGCGAACGTGTGGGGCAACCCGCCAACGATCTGAATCTGGTCTTGCAAGAGCAAGCACAACGACGCGAAATCACACTTGAAGATTTGCGCATCCACAAAATTGAACTGGAGATGCAGAACGAAGAATTGCGGAGAATTCAAATCGAATTGGAAACTGCGCGGGCACGTTATTTCGATCTGTACGATCTGGCCCCGGTCGGGTACTGTACTATCAGCCCAGAAGATTTGATTACCGAAACCAACCTGACCGCCGCCAGCCTGCTGGGGATAACCCGCGCAGAGTTGCTGAAGAAGCCATTTCACCGCTTCATACACCCCGACCAGCAGGCTGGCTATTTCCAGGTTCGCAGGCAGCTCTTTGAAACCGGCCAGCCGCTCAGTCTGGA
>CAZLJB010000568.1:1274-2882 GCA_964559195.1 uncultured Anaerolinea sp.
AGCTTGCCTACCAGAACGAAGAAAAAATCAAACGGGCCGCCGAGTTAGTGATTGCGAAGGAACTTGTTTTTCAAAACGAAGAGAAAGCCAAACGGGCCGCCGAATTGGTGATTGCGAATAATGAGCTTATTTTTCAAAACGAAGAGAAAGAAAAACGGGCCGCCGAGCTGGTGATTGCCAACCAGGAGCTTGCCTACCAAAACGAAGAGAAAGCCAAACGAGCCGCCGAGCTGGCGCTTGTGAATGCTTATCTTGAAAATCTGATCGACTATGCCAATGCGCCCATCATTGTCTGGGACTCGCAATTTCGGATTACCCGTTTTAATCATGCCTTCGAATTCCTGACCGGGCACACTGAAGCGGAAGTGCGCGGCCAATCCCTGGAGATTCTGTTTCCAGCCACGCTTATCGAAAAATCCATGGCTCAGATTCAGGCAACCCTGGTCGGCGAGCGCTGGGAATCGGTCGAGATCAAAATCCTGCATCGTGACACTTCAATCCGCACGGTCTTGTGGAATTCTGCCACGCTGTTTGAACCGGACGGAAAAACAGCGCTTGCCACGATTGCGCAGGGACAGGATATCACCTTACGCAAGCTGGCAGAGCAGGCCCTGCAGACTGCAAATAATGTCCTGGAACTGCGCGTGCTGGAACGCACTGCCGATTTGCAAGAATCGAATGCGGCTCTGAAAGTGGCATCAAAATCCAAGGATGATTTCCTCGCGATCATCAGTCACGAACTACGAACGCCTTTAACTGGCATTCTTGGGCTTTCGCAAGCGCTTCAAATGAATTTAAATGATGAACTAAAGCCGAAACAGGCCATCGCCGTTCAGAATATCGAAAAAAACGGTCAGCATTTATTGGATTTGATCAACCAAATCCTGGATTTTTCCAGTATTCAGGCCGGCAAATTTATTCTTCTGCCAGAAACCTGTTCTTTGGATCACATTTGTCAGGCGAGTATGCAGCTTGTGAACGTCCTGGCCCTAAAAAAAGAACAAAACATCTCCTTCGTTTCTTTACCGAAAAATATCACTCTCCAGGCCGATCAGCTGCGTTTGCGGCAAGTGATTGTCAACTTACTCAGCAATGCCATCAAATTTACACCCGCTGGAGGCAGTATCGAATTGCGGGTGACAGCTCAGCCCGATTCTCACCAGGTGCTAATTTTGGTTAGTGATTCTGGCATTGGGATAAAGGAAGAAGATCTACATCACCTGTTTGAGCCATTTGTACAGGTCGACATGAGCCGTTCACGCAAATATAAAGGAACCGGGCTGGGACTGGCGATCGTCAAACAAATCGTTGAACTGCATGCTGGCAGCGTCAGCGTGTCAAGTGACTTTGGCCACGGAAGTCGTTTTACCGTCAGCCTGCCCTGTGAGAATCCATCGTAACAGCCGCGGGGCGGAGAGAATGATTTCGTCCCGCAGGTTGGTACTTGCAGCCACCCCGCCGGGCAACTTCCTGCGGGACGTTTTTAGATAGCGTTCGATTGCCAGATCAACGCCCCGCGGGTTGTGAGGCAGGCCGTCGTGTTTGGTCTGATCCCGCGGGGCGGAGAGAATGATTTCGTCCCGCAGGTTGGTACTTGCAGCCACCCCG
>CAZLJB010000569.1:0-2876 GCA_964559195.1 uncultured Anaerolinea sp.
GAAAAACAAGAACAGTATACTGATTTATAGATCTCCGAAAAACTGAACCGCACTCGATTCACTTCTGGAAGCATAATTTGGGCTTTTCGCAGTGTATAATTTGATAAACATTCGTTTTTTTTGAAAGCGAAATCGGAGAAATGGATAAAATGGTTATGAACCGTAAATTACCCTTAAATCGTCAGATTTACGCATACGCTGTTCATTTTTTTACCGCCACGGGTGCGATTTGGGGTTTCCTTGCGCTTTGGTCAGTATTTCGGCATGAATGGAAATTGGCAGTCCTGTGGATGATCCTGGCTATATTTGTGGATGGTTTTGATGGAATGTTGGCACGCTGGGCGGATGTTAAAACATACGCTTCTGGGATTGATGGCGCGTTGCTGGATAATATTTTGGATTACCTGAACTATGTGATTGTTCCTGCACTTTTCCTGGTGGAGGGTGACTTCTTACCGTATGGCTTTAAATTCCTGATCGCTTTCTTGATATTAATTACCTCTGCTTATCAATTCACCCAGATGGATGCTAAAACGGATGCAACCAATGATTACTTCTTCAAAGGTTTTCCATCCTATTGGAATGTAGTGATCCTTTATATGCTTGTTATGCAGTTAAACCCATGGATTAATCTGGCATTCCTGGTCCTATTTAATATTTTGGTTTTTGTTCCAATCAAATATGTTTATCCAAGCCGTAATATACGTTTGAAAAAAGTGACACTGATCCTTTCTTATCTTTACGGCATTATTGGCATTTGGGGCGTGATGCAATATCCAGATGTTCCTCGCTGGGTGGTTTGGGTTTCTTTTATCTATGTTGGATATTATGTTGTTCTGAGCTTCTGGCCCAGAAACAAGTTACAGGCAGCAGCCTGAAGAGTGAGTTATGAACCATTTACATTTATCGTCATTTGCCACAGAACGCGATTTGCGCCTGGCCATTATTGAGGCAGGTCGGATTTGTTATTCAAGCGGATTAATGCATGCCAATACTGGTAATATTTCTGTGCGGCTCGGCAGCGATCGCGTGGTCATTACCCCATCAAAACTGTGTAAAGGTCGCTTGGAACCAGAAGACTTGTTGATCATCGATCTGGATGGGGCAATTATCAAGGCAAACTCAACTCGGAATCGTAAATATTCATCCGAAGCACCACTTCATCTGGAAATTTACCGGCAGCGTCCCGATATCCGTGCAGTGATCCATGCCCATCCTGTCAATGCGACAACTTTGACTGTGGCTGGTATTTCATTCCCGGTGGATATTTTGCCCGAAGTTTTAGAAGAACTCGGCCCTGTGCCCACCACACGCTTCACCTTGCCAAATTCTTTTGATGATGCAGACGCCATCCGCGAATACGTGAAGGAACACAATGCTATCTTGATCCGCAATCATGGTGCGGTAACCTTTGGTGTGAACCTCGAGGTTGCTCTTAATCATTTAGAGCAGGTGGAAAGTGTTGCTAAAATTGTTGTCTCGGCTCATTTGTTGGGAAAAGTGAACCACCTGCCAGATGAAATTATGTTAGCAATGCGTGAGAAATATTTGAGATAATTTGTTTCTACGTACAGAATTTTGGTATCGATGCAATAGAGGCTCGACAGTGCATGAATAAATTCCATGTCAACCGGATTGAAACTGTGACCCCAGATTTGCAGGCAGCTTTTGAAAGACTTATGCCTCAGCTAACTCAGGCACCAGTTCCAAACCTTGACCATCTACAAAAATTATTGGATTCGCCCAGTATCCTGGTTGTTGCCCGGATGTCTGACCTGGATTCAATTATTGGGTTGGCAACCCTGGGGGTTTTTTACACGCCCAGCGGTCAGCATGCTCATGTTGAAGATGTGATCGTGGATGAGGCATTCCAGGGACAGGGTGTGGGTGAATTGTTGGTTCGTTTTCTTTTACAGCTTGCGCGTGAAATGGGATTGAACGGTGTTTCATTAACCTGTAATCCACGTCGCACTGCTGCGAATCGTCTATACCAAAAAATGGGTTTCAAAAAGTGGGAGACGAATTCGTACTGGTTTGAATTGTAGAATAACCATCGCATTAACAAAAATAAACATCTTCCCCGCTGTTATTGAGAGAAATTTGCTTAACCATTTTTGAGGTTAAACATTTACTTTCAGGATAAAAAAACTCGCCATTTTGGGCGAGTTTTTTTTACCAATTTTTGAGCGGTTATTTAGAATTTTGATATGCTTTTACGGCAATCTGCGAACTGGTGATATTTTTGGGCGAATTTGCCAGGTAAGTGGATGATTCCAGGCTGGATAAGGAGCGCATGGCTTCTGCAGCTTTTGCGGCTGGTGCCTCGTGCGCTTCTTTAAAGGCAGTTTCGCGGTTTTCTTTAGCCGGTGAATCGACAGCGGTGGTGCTAGCAGGAGCAGCAGGCCTGGTTCTGGTAGCTCTGGTTGTGGGTTGATAGGCTGCAATGTTCTGACTACTGATTGGGCTCAACATAAAACTCCTTTTGATTTTTGAGCAAGAAACAAAAACTAAGACAATTATTATCGGCTACATCATCGATAACTTTAGGATAATATACCTGATTTGTAGTCAAAATTAATCATAGGTGTTTTTACGCCTGATAGTCGAGTTTGGCCCGGAATATAGAATTATGGGGAGATGAAAACTGTCAAAAACAATTACTTGCAGTTAATCCTGCTGACATCGTAGACCGTGAAGCTGCTATTCTCATAAGCAAGCGGAAGCGCATGGGTAAATGGTTTCTCAGCCACAATGTATTGAACATTGTCAAGGCAGGCAGCCTTTAATAGCTGTCCGGTGGATAGGCTTTCATAAGCTTGCCTGGTAACATCCACATTCCAGAAGTAATCCCCATTAAAGCGTGCCAGTGCCCCGGG
>CAZLJB010000570.1:0-2872 GCA_964559195.1 uncultured Anaerolinea sp.
GACCAGCGCCAGCGCAGACCCTGGCGAGGCAGAATGACCCTGAATTCGCAATAAAAAGTCTGCAAGGTGCGGGCCGATTCCTGAATGGAATCGGCAACACGGTCGTAATCTTGCGGATGCAAGCGCCCAAAAACCGGGGTGGCATCTTCCTGCACTTCGGCGGGCGTGACCTCATAGATGTCATGCATGCCCGGGCTGGAATACGGAAATGCGGAGCGTCCGTCGGGATATAAGCGGTATTGGTAAATCACACCGGGCACCAGGCGGGCAAGGTTTTCGAGCAGATCGTGGCTTTTGGTCAGCTTTTCTTCTGCCAGCCTGCGCTCGGTGATATCGGTGGCCAGGCCCTCGACCAAAACTTCACCGCCGCCGACCTCGCGCCCGATGGAGCGGTCGCGCAGCCAGTGAAATTCGCCATGCGAGTCTTGAATGCGATATTCAACATCGAAGAATTTGCCAACTTCAAATTCGCCGAGAATTTCGGCGATTCTGGGGCGGTCATCGGGGTGGATGGATTCATTCCATAGCAACGGATGGGCAGATAAATATTCGGCTGAATAACCAAGCACCTGCTGCACACTCGGTGAGTAAAAGAAACCCCCGTGCTGCTTGGAGAATGTATAGACGATATCCGGTAAATTCTCCACCAGGCGGCGATAACGAATCTCGCTCTCGTTCAAGGCTTGCGCAGCTAATTTTCGCTCGGTGATGTCTTCGTAGACACCCAAAACGCCGTAGACCTGGCCTTGTTCGTTGACCAACGGTAATTTGGATGTATCGGCCCAAATGTGCCTGCCATCGGCCAGATCCGTTTGCTCAAGGATGTGCATCTTGGGGGTGTTAGTTGTGATCACAAGCTGATCGTCAGCGCGATAGGCTTGGGCTTCTGCCCTGGGGAAGAGCAGGTCAAAATCGGTTTTACCAATAATGTCTGCAGGTGAATTGAGGCCGACTGCCCGGGCATAAACCTGATTACAACCCAGATAGACACCGTTTTTGTCTTTCCAGAACATGGTTTGAGGGGAAGTATCCAGAACATATCTCAACATGCGCTGGCTTTCCCGCAGGGCAGCCTCAGCCTGTTTGCGCTCGGTGACGTCTTGAAAGCTGGTAACAAACCGGTGTTGCTTGAAAGGAGATGTCGATATATTGTAGATTTTGCCACTGATGGGACTGATGAAATCAATATTTTGGGTTTTACTGACGTTTTTATGTTTTTCCCAAAATTCTTTAATTGTTTTTTCGTCCATCCCATACAAGTTGGAAGCCAGGCTGCCTATAACCGCTATGTCTTGACGAAAATCGGCCAGCTTGTAAAATGCGTCATTCACTTTCAAAATTTTATAGTCTATCATTTCTCTTTTTTCGTCAAATACTATTTCATTTAAGGCAATTCCTTCTGAGAGTGTATCGAGTATGAGCCTGAGTCGTTCTTCCTCTGCAAGGTTGGCCTCTTCTGCCAGCTTGCGATCAGTGATATCCAGCACGTATCCGCTGAGAGACTCCGGGTTGCCAGCTTCGTCAAAGCTTAACTCACCGGCTTCGGCCCAGATGGTATGAACTGACTTATCTGGCCAGATCACCCTGTATTCCAGCGGCACCGGTTTCTTTTCCTGGGTGACCGAGAGATTTGATTCATCCACCTTATTACGATCATCGGGGTGGATCGCGCTCGAAATAACACTTTCAAGAGAACCTGTAAACGTGTCTTTCTCCAACCCGAAGATGTGAAACATCTCGTCTGACCAATCGAGGGAATTTGTCTTGATATTCCAGGTCCAGCTACCCAGGTGAGCGTATTGCTGGGCTTTCTTTAGTTTGGCTTCACTCGCTCGCAAGGCGGCATCAGCCTGCTTGCGCTCGGTGATGTCGCTGACGCTGCCAATCAACGCCAGGGGCTGGTTATTTGCATCCTTCAGAACAACGTACTGGTCATGAAACCAGCGATAGTCTCCATGCTTGTGCTTGAAGCGGTATTCGACTTGGTAGGGTATGCCGGCAGGGCCGGACAGGGACAGGGCAAGCACGCGCTCGACTTCAGGCTTATCGTCCGGATGCATCAAGCTCAAGGCAATTTCAAGAGGCAGCGTTTCCATTTCGCCCGGGGCATAGCCGGAAAGCCGGGTGAAAACGGGGCTGTAATAATCAAACTCGTTGGTTAATAGATTACGCTTGTAGGAGGCATCCAGCGAGTTCTCCAGTACTTCGCGCAGGCGCTTTTCGCTCTCACGCAAGGAAGCCCTGGTTTGCTGGATGCGCAGCATGGTTTGTACGCGCGCCAGCAGCTCGGCGTTACCGATCGGGCGGGTAATATAATCGTCTGCGCCGCTGGAGTGCTCGTCCGACGGGTTTTGAGGGTCGAGGCATTCCGCGGAAAGAATAATCACAAAACAGTCTTGAAGCGCCGGGTCAGTTTTAATGAGATGGCACACTTCAAGACCACTGATGTCGGGTAGATTGACATCCAGCAAGGTGAGATCGGGCTTTTGGTCGCGCACCATTTGCAGGCCAACCAGACCGTCAGCGGCCTGGCTGGTGCGATAACCGGCCTGTTCCAGCAAGTGCACGGCAGCCGCTCGCAGGAGAGCATCATCGTCAACAACTAGAATTAATGGTTTTTCTTGCATGCCTTTTACTCCTGCCGGGACTGTTCGTTGCCCCGGAAATCAACCTTTCCAGTTCGCGTGGGTATCCCAATTCGTCTGAATTGGTAACTGCTCAGGCCGGTAATTGATCAACAAAAATGGGCAAGCAAGGAATTTCGGCCAAAGCCAGCCGCAAAGCATCAATTCAATTATATTCGTTTTTTCTAATCATTGACTCCACTGCAAAAAGGGCTTTTACCGCAGAGCGCGCCGGGAACGCTGAGTTT
>CAZLJB010000571.1:0-2869 GCA_964559195.1 uncultured Anaerolinea sp.
TGGCGGTTGGCTGAACCGACCTGCCGCAACCCGCCAGCAATAAAGCCACCAGCAGGGCCCTCAATATGGAATGAGCTGCTTTGATCATGATTGACCTTGCCTATCGCGTATGATTTTTACTGGATCACTGAATATACAATTTGTTCTATCGATGCTCTGTTTAAAAGATATCTTTCATTGTGTTAAACTCAATTAAGTTAGTGTTAGGAGTCGTGTCCTTTCACTGGTTCTCCTGGGCCTGTTTTCTTCGCGAAAATAGGCCCTATTGATTTAATGATGAACCGATGTGTTGTAATCTTTCCGCGAGCCAAATCTTGATAATAGATTGGCGAGTTACACCAAGACGCCGTGCCTCACGATCAAGTGATTCAACCATCCAGACAGGAAAATCAACATTTATACGCTTATTCTTTTCTCGAGGACGCTGGGCATTGGCAATGTCTAAATCAACCAGGATATTTTCATCGTCATCAAATTTTTTATCAAACTCAGATGCTTTCATAAAGTTCAATCTCCTCTTCACGAGATCTCCGCACAGAAATGATGCGGACATTACCAACTCTATAGGTGATAACTGCTGACCAGTGCTTTTCACGGTTTTTTTGGCTTTTTGCGATGTCATATTCAAACGGCATAGTATATAAATTATACCTTTTCTACTCGAGTGTGTAAATAGGTAGCTCACCCAGGGTTACTGAAAGCGAATGTATTCACTCTGTGAGAAGTTCTGTAACACGACGAAAGTAATTACTCATCTTTTTATTGTTTCTTGCAAGCTAAAAACAATTGGCATCTTAAACCCAAACAGCCTTGAAGCCGGCCCAGGCTTCTCAGCGGTTTGCGATTCGGAGGAGAATGTACCAGTAGTGTATTCCTGGTACATGACAGGTGGATGAACAAGATTAAGATAACTACTTTGACATTGTCATATTAAACAGATGTTCTATGTATTCTTCTTATTTTCTCAAAATTGTCATTGCGCGCCCTGGCAATTGTTCTTCCCGGGCGCGGCAATCTTCCCCGCCGGCTAGTAGATTGCCGCGGCAAAGTACGCCTCCAGTAAGTGACTCTGGACGATGTCGCAATGACAAATCGAAGCGGCTACTTTGTCTAACCTATCGTTGACCAATACAAAAAAGAAAAGAAGATGTTTATTTATTCGTTCCGGCGGGCGAAAACCAGCTTGGTTTTGTTCAAAACCGAAGAGTGGTGAGTAGATACGAACTTCAAGTTCCTTGTTGTTAATATTTCCCGTAGAAATTAACAGCAACTTGCGCGGACGGTTGGGGAAGTGGCTTATTGAGCACCACTAACCCAGCAACGCCCGCCGGCCGCACTCCAACCAGGCCAGGGTCGCTTCAATCTGTCCGACCCGGTAAGTATTAATAAACTCACTAAAAGAGGCAGGCTCGGTCGCTTCAGCCCGCGTCGCTTCCAGCCAGGCCCGGCAGGTGTCGCACTGCGCATCGAACAACTTTCGCACCAGCGCTTCGCCTTCCATCCGTCCAAAATAAACCTTGGCCATAAATTCCTGGCGGATGGCGCGCGGCACATCCACCGGGGTCTCCAGCCATTTCTGAAAGACCACCTGCCCGGCACGCGTCAGGTGAAAGACCCGCCGCGGCGGGCGAGCCACTGCCTGCGGCTCCAACACCCCCCATGTCAGACCGTCCTTCTCCAACTTACCCAGCAAGGCATACAACTGGCTTTGCTTTAGTTTCCAGATCGGCCCCAGTCCCAACGGATCAGAGAGCATCTGGTGGATTTGATAGCCATGCTGCGGGCCCTGCCGGATAAAACCCAGCAGGGCAATTTCAATTCCAGGGGGTCGGCGTATCATTGGACACATGTCTTTTTTGTTTCTCCCATACTCAAAAAATAAGTATACAAGCATTGACGTAACACAAATGTCATATTTCAATGTGACATTTGTAACAAAACAATTGATTCAATTTTGGGGCGTGCTAACATAATGTTTATGGGTATTTGGGTTCTCGACACCCGTATTAAATCCTGCCAAAAGACCCGCTTCCCCTTGTCCAATACATTTCACAACCAAAATCTGGAAGGAAATTAGGAGACAACATGATAAGAAAACCGCTCGTAATAAATGGAGTCAACAAACTGTTGGTGATCGACCCGGAAGCCACCCTGGGCGATGTTCTACGCAGACAGCTGCTGCTGACCGGCACAAAAGTTTCTTGCAACGACGGTCACTGCGGCGCCTGCTCGGTGATTATAGATGGCAAGCTGACCCTGGCCTGTGTCACCAAGATGAGTCGCCTTGCAGACGGCGCTTCAATCGTCACGGTCGAAGGCATCGGCACTCCTGAAAAAATGCACCCGATCCAGGTTGCGTTTGCAGTGTTCGGCGCTGCCCAATGCGGTTTCTGCACGCCTGGCATGGTTGTCTCCGCCAAGGCCCTGCTGGATAGCAACCCCAGCCCATCCCGCGAAGATGTCCGCACCTGGCTGACCAAGCACCACAATGCCTGCCGCTGCACCGGTTACAAACCGATCGTGGATGCCATCATGGAAGCCGCCAAGGTCATGCGCGGCGAGATGAAACTTGAAGATCTGGAATACAAACTGCCCGCCGATGGCCGCATCTGGGGTGGGAAATACCCGCGCCCAACCGCAGTTGGCAAAGTCACCGGCACCCTGGATTTCGGCCAGGATCTCGGCCTTAAAATGCCCTTCAGCACCCTGCAGCTCGCGCTGGTGCAGGCCAAGGTTTCGCATGCCAACATCCTTTCTGTCGACACTTCCGAAGCCGAGAAAATGCCCGGCGTCTTCAAGATTGTGACCGCCAAGGATATCAAGGGCAAGAACCGCATCACCGGTCTGATCACCTTCCCAACCAACAAGG
>CAZLJB010000572.1:0-2866 GCA_964559195.1 uncultured Anaerolinea sp.
AGGTTTCGCGTGCAATTTGCGGGCTGCCATCTTTCATGTACATAACCACAATCACGCGCAGGTAGTAATAGGCCGAGATGAGTGAAGTCAACACACCCACCAGCGCCAACCAGTAGACCCCGCCCTCCATGACTGCACGGAACAAGTATATCTTTCCGATCAAGCCCAGAGTGGGGGGCAGTCCTGTTAGTGAAAGCATGAAAATTGCCATGGCCGCCGCCAGCAGGGGATATTTTTTGCCCAGCCCGGCATAATCTGCGATCGCAAGTCCTTTACCTTCGGCCGTTTCCAGTGCAATGACCACTCCCCAGGAACCAAAACTGGTAATGGTATATGCCACCAGGTAGAATAATCCAGCAGCGATCGAAACCAGCCGGACGCTCTGATTTGCAAAAGGCACAAATGCCATCAATATGTATCCGGCCTGTGCGATGCTGGAATAAGCCAACATGCGCTTGATATCGGTTTGAGCAATCGCGAGAACATTGCCGACGATCATGGTAAGCGCTGAAAGCACGGCCAGAACGGGCATTAAATCTGTCGCAAGAGATGGGAAAATCGTAGCGAAAACGCGCAGAAGCGTTGCAAACCCGGCTGCTTTAGCACCAGCGGCCATAAAAGCGGTAACTGATGTGGGCGAACCCTGGTACACATCTGGGGTCCACATGTGGAAAGGCACTGTCGCAACTTTAAAACCAAAACCGACCAAAATCAAAGCCGCACCAATTAGCAACAGGGTTGGGTTGGCAGTTCCCGCTGTAACTGCTGCAACAATCCCGGCAAAGGCTGTTGTTCCAGTCGCCCCAAAAGTCAGGGCGATGCCATAGATCACAAAACCGGTGGCATACGACCCAAGCAAAAAATACTTGATGCCGGCTTCTTCGGATGCAGTTTGCGCATTGGCAAAAGCAGCCAACACATAAAGAGGGAAGGAGAGCAGCTCCAATGCCAGGAAGGTAATGATCAGGTCAGTCGCCTGGGCCATCAACATCATGCCAGCAATGCTAAAAAGCATGAGGATGTAATACTCGCCGCGTTCAATACCCCGGCGCCGGATATAACCATAAGCCACAGCCACACCGAACAAACCGGTCAGCAAGAACAAATTGGCCAGGAAGTTAGAAAAGCCATCCAGTACAACCATGCCGTTGAATCCGGATGAAGTGTTGCCGGCCTGGGTCAGGTTAATACCCATCGTCAGGGCCAATCCAATGGCAGCCAGCAATGCCGTCTGTCCTTTTCGCTCCTTGGGGATAAACAGATCCACCAAAAGGAGCGCGCAAGCCCAGACGATCAGCACGCTGATCGGGAGGATGGTGTAAAAATCAGTTTGGGTCATATCCACTCCCACTATCATCCCTGTTCCGATATCTTCGAAAAGACAGGCGGGTTTCAGAGATGAAAGTTAATATACCTTAGCCGCCAAGAATGGCTTTGAACGGAATAAGCAGTTTTTCCACAGCCGGAGCTATCAGGTTAAAGAACGGCGCGGGGTAAAGACCAATCCAAAAGATGAAGACCAGGAGCGGCAGCAGGGTTGCGATTTCGCGCAAGTTTAGATCGCGAAGCGCATGACCATGGTGTTTCACTTCTTCCACGATCGTTCCCACCGGGCCCAGGAACATTTTCTGGAACATGTAGAGAATGTAAATTGCTGCCAGGATGACACCCACAGCCGAGAGAATGGCGTACCAGGGTGTACCGAAGGCCTTGGAGCCGAAAGCACCAAGCAAGATGGTGAATTCGCCAACGAACCCGTTCAAACCGGGCAGACCCATCGAAGAAAGCGAAACAATCAGCATCAGTGAGCCGAAAATTGGGGTGATTTTCCACAAACCACCATACACCGCTATTTCGCGGGTATGGGTCTGTTCGTAGATCATGCCAACCAGCAAGAATAATGCCCCGGTGCTCAGACCGTGGTTGATCATCTGTAAAATACCGCCTTCAATACCCTGGGCATTCAGGGCAAACATGCCCAGCATCACAAAACCCAGGTGGCTGACTGATGAGTAGGCAACCAGTTTTTTAACATCCTTCTGGGAATATGAGACCGCCGCACCATATAGAATGCCGATCACAGCCAGCACAGCAATCGTTGGTGCAGCCTGGACGGAGGCTTGAGGGAAGAGCTGCAAATTGAAACGTAGGAAACCGTAGGTACCCATCTTCAGCAAGACACCGGCCAGGATAACAGAACCAGCCGTAGGAGCTTCGACGTGGGCATCCGGCAGCCAGGAGTGCAGCGGCCACATTGGTACCTTGATGGCGAACGCAGCCGTGAAGGCAATGAACAGCCACATCTGGATACCTGCCGGGATACCGCCTTTGGCAACCAGGTCAGGTACAGTAAAGGTACCCTGATTGACACCCAACCACAGGATGGCAAGCAACATCAGAATGGAGCCAGCCATCGTGTACAGGAAGAACTTGACTGCTGCGTACAGCCGGTTGGGGCCACCCCAGATGCCAATCAAGAAATACATTGGAATGAGGGTAAATTCCCAGAAAATATAGAAAAGGAATAAATCTTGAGCCAGGAAAACGCCCAGCATACCCACTTCCAGCAGCAGGAAGAACACCATGAAATCTTTAACCCGGTCTTCAACTGCAGTCCAGGTTGATAGGATAGCGATGGGGGTCAGGAAGGTGGTCAGCAGTACCAACAGGATGCTGAGGCCATCCACGGCCAGGTAATATTGAATATTCCAACCTGCCACCTGAATCCAGCTGTGCTGTGAAGCCAGCTGTAAATCGGGGTTGGCGGCGTTGAACATGGAAAGCGCCCATAAAGAAATGCAGAAACTTACAAGCGCGGTGCCCAGTGCCGTCCAGCGGATGGCGGTTTTGGCTTCGGATTTAATGA
>CAZLJB010000573.1:0-2857 GCA_964559195.1 uncultured Anaerolinea sp.
CTCCATCTGCTTGCTTAATCAGCCTGCGAACTGGCTGGCGCCTCGTTGGATAGCACCTCGCCCAGCACTTCCAACAGGTGGTTGATTTGCGCATAGGTAATGACCAGCGGCGGCAGCAGTCGGATGACCGTCAGCCCGGCGTTCAGCCCCAGGATATGACGTTCCTGCAGCAGTTTCAGATAGGGCTGCACCTTTTGCTTAAGTTCGATCCCAATCATCAGGCCTCGCCCGCGCACCTCGCGCACCAGCGGCGAGTTGAGCTGCTGCAGCTTCTGGATCAGGTAGGCGCCTTTTTCAGCAGCCTGTTTGGGCAGGTCTTCTTCCTCGATGGCGGTCAGGGCGGCCACAGCTGCCGCACAGGAGAGCGGGTTGCCTCCGAAGGTTGAGCCATGCACACCCGGCACCAGGTTTTTGACAGCCGCTCCGATCAGGACTGCGCCCATCGGTACGCCGCCGGCCAGCGATTTGGCGCAGCACAGCAGATCCGGTCTGATGTCGCTGTGTTGGAAGGCGAACCACTTACCGGTCCGCCCGAAGCCGCTCTGCACTTCATCCAGGATCAAGAGTGCGCCGCGTTCGTCACAGATCCGCCGGGCAGCCTGCAAATAGGCGGCCTCGGCCACATACACGCCCCCTTCGCCCTGCACGGCTTCGACGATGAAGGCTGCGGTTTCGCTTGTGATGGCTTTTTCCAGGGCTTCGATGTTGTTGTAGGCCACATGGCTGTAGGCTGGCACGAGCGGCTCGAAGCCCTCACGGTACTTTTTGTTATAGGTAGCCGAGAGGGCACCCATCGTCCGCCCGTGGAAGGCGCGCATGGTGGCCACAATCCCGGGGCGCCCGGTCGAAATGCGCGCAAACTTGATCGCGGCTTCGATCGATTCTGTCCCGGAATTACAGAAGAAGACCCGCTCCAGACCTGGCACGAGTGTGCCCATTTTTTGCATCAATGCCGCACGCTGATCATTGTAGAACGATTCAAACAGGGTGATCAGCTTTGTGGATTGCTCAGCCAGTGCGGCGGCCACCTTGGGGTGGGCGTGCCCCAGGTTGGCGACCCCGTGTCCCGAAGCGCAGTCCAGATATTCAACGCCATCGATATCAAACAGGGATGCACCCTGTCCGCGCACGAAGATGATGGGCTGCTTGGTGTAAAGACCGGAAGTATGCCGGGATTCGATCTCGATAATTTGGTTTGCGTTCATTGTATGACGGTTCCGTTTCCGTTGATGGCGTTTGTGATTGGGTTTTGAATACGGCCATCGGCGATGATTACCTTGCCGACGCCGCCTTTGAGGGCTTCTTCCGCGCCCAATACCTTTTTCTTCATGCGGCCCTGCGCCGCTTCGAGTGCGGCCGGCAGCTGGGCCTGCGGCAGCTGCCTGATCAGCGAACTCTCGTCCGGGAAGTTTTTCATCAGGCCAGGCACCGCGGTCAATAAGATCAGGCTTTCGGCCTTGAGTGCCGCGGCCAGCATGGCAGCCGCCCGGTCAGCATCCACATTCAGGGCTTCACCCTGCATGCTGACGGCCACCGGCGCAATGACCGGCAGGTAGTCAGCATCCAGCAGCAGGTGCAGCAAATCGCTGTTGACATTCTCAATCTTCCCGGTGTAATCGTCCCGGATGATCTTGCGTTTGCCGTTTTCGATGCTCTGGATTGAATCCTTGC
Organism: uncultured Anaerolinea sp.; assembly: GCA_964559195.1. GTDB lineage: Bacteria > Chloroflexota > Anaerolineae > Anaerolineales > Villigracilaceae > UBA5195. Next base: position 1,672 of record CAZLJB010000573.1, read on the forward strand.
GGGTCGCCTGCATCAACCTGCCGTCCAGCCCGCTCAACCCGAGTGCATTAACCCCCAGCATTTGAAGCTGTTCGACCAACAGGCTGTTGACCTTGCCATTGACCGCCATCAGGAAGACTTCCAGCGTTTTGCGGTCGGTATATCGGGATGAGTAACCCGAAGGGGATGTGATGAATTTTGGCGGGCTGCCGACGGCCTGCCCGAGTGCGTTGGCTTCGGCTGAACCGCCGTGCACCAGCACCAGTTTTTGGCCCTGCTTCAGGATTTCCACTGCGTCGGCACAGATGGCGGAAAAATCAAGCCCTTCTGTCCCGCCGAGTTTGACGACGATCAGTGAGTCTGTCATTGGCTGCTGTCTCCTGTCAGTTTAGATCGGGTGCAGACCCATGAATTCGAGCCCGGTCATCTCGTCCAGTCCGAGCATCAGGTTCATACACTGCACGGCTGTGCCCGAGGCGCCCTTCATCAGATTATCAATCGCGCATATCGAAACGATGTGGCCGGTTTCTTCATCCAGGTCAAAACCGATATCAGCGTAATTGGATCCGGCCAGGATCTTTGGCTCGGGCACGCGGTAGATGCCGCGCTGTTCCTTGACAACCCGCACGAAGCAGTTTTCAGTGGCCACGGCGCGGTAGGCTTTCCAAAGATCCTTCATGACCACACCCGTTTTGACCCTGGCGTGTGCAGTGGCCAAAACGCCTCGCACCAGGTCGACGGCGGTCATGGTCAGCGAAACCTTCGTTAGCCCCAATTCCTGGATGACTTCCGCCGTATGCCGGTGGCCAAAGGCGGAAAATGTGCGGATGACATTGGCCCTTTCGGCATGCTGTGACCCGGTATTGCCCTCCGCGCCTGATTCGGATGACCCGACCTTGATCTCGATGATGGTCGGGGCCTCCAGGTCAATCAAACCAGCCTTGACCAGCGGCAGCAGTGCCAGGTTGCTGGCGGTGGCGTTACAGCCCACCCCGCTGACGTAGTTTGCGCTGGCAATCTCGCTCCGGTGTAATTCCGGCAGGCCGTAGACGAATTTCCCAAGCCAGGCGGGGGCGCTGTGGGCTTCCCCATACCATTTCTGGTAATTGGCCGGGTCCTTTAGCCGAAAATCAGCCGAAAGATCGATGATTTTGCCAGCCAACCCGGCGTACTGGTCAATGCTGTGTTGGGCCTGTCCATGTGGCTG
>CAZLJB010000574.1:0-2843 GCA_964559195.1 uncultured Anaerolinea sp.
CTGTCTCGTGGGCTCGGAGATGTGTATAAGAGACAGCAATACACCCCGGAGCCATTAAGGGTTGTCAGTACGGTATGCATCAGGATATGGATATCCAGCCAGATGGACCAATTTTGGACATAATATACATCCAGGCTGACCCGTTCGGCATAAGGGAGGTTGTTGCGACCTGAAATCTGCCACAGGCCCGTCATGCCGGGTATGACCTGTTTGTAAATTTCAAAATCGTCTGCATAGAGTGGAATTTCTTCGGCGACGATCGGGCGCGGACCGATCAGGCTCATCTCACGCTTGAGCACATTCCAGATCTGCGGCAGCTCATCCAGGCTTGTACGACGCAGCAGCCTGCCCATGCGTGTGATGCGCAGATCCTTCCGTAATTTGAAGTTCTGCTCCCATTCAACCCGCAATTCCGCATCCAACTCCAGCGCTGACCTGAGCAGGTCATCCGCATAAGTCACCATCGTGCGGAACTTCCAGATGCGGATCTCACGCCCATTGTGCCCAATCCGCTTTTGGGTATAAAACACCGGGCCTGGGCTGTCCAATTTGATGGCCAGCGCAATCAGCGCAAAAATGGGCAGCATCAAGGGCAGCGAGGCAATAATCAAAACCAGGTCAAGGATGCGCTTGATGAACTGCTGGGTCGGGTCAATCAACTGGTGCCTGACCTCCAACCCCAGTTGCTCCACCAGATGCAAAGGAGTAAACCAGACCGAACCAAAGCTAACCTCGTCAAACATGACAATCACACGTTTAAACTGATTTGAACGATCCAGCAAAACATTCTTGACTGCCCCAAGCGGTGCCCTCTGTGGAACAATGATGGCAATCTCGATATCTTTGAATAATGCCTTGCCATCCCAAACTTCCGTCAAATGGCTGGATGGTGGTGGAAATATGTCCCGCAGTGAGGCTGTCCGGACACACAGAACCGGCCAGAACCCCATCAATCGATTGCGTCTAAGATTGGAGTAGATACGCTCGGCTCCGCGGCCCTCACCCACAACCACGGCCGGGATCCCCCAAAAACCAACCCAAACAGCCAGACGCCGAAAAAGCTTGCGCACCACCGGCAGGCTGACCAACAACAACAGCCAGGAAAGTCCAAAATCCACCCGTAACCATGAATTAATACCGGGCAAGAAATAAGTGAGCCCAATCAGCACCAGACACCCCAGGCTGGTGCTGATTGTCAACCGGCGCAATTCTTCCACCGGCCCAATCCCGATGCCAGGATAGAGGCCAGAGAGCAGATAAACAACCAGGAATAAACCTGTTATGGGAATATTCATGGAGAAACAGGATCCTGCAATCAGGTCAGAACGGGCAGTACCCCAAAAACATGTCGCCAGGCTCATCGAACTGATCAAACAAAGCCCATCGCTTATCATCATCAGCATGGCCATTAACAACCTGCGATTCAGCCACTGGAATTTAGCTTTGCCACGGTTGAAATATTGTAGATCGCGATGTAAGATAACCGGTCTCAATGGGTTCCTGCCTGTAAACATCCCACCAACCTGTTAAGCGTGGCGCGCGCCGTGGCTTCCCAGCCAAATCCGGCTGCCTGCGCCCAGCCTCGCGCCTGCAGGTCTGACCTGAGATCCGGATCAACCAGCACTCTGCGGATCGATGCAACGATCTCATGGACGGAATATGGATCGAAACTCAGCGCAGCATCGCCAGCTACCTCCGGGATGGAGGCGGCTCTGGAACATAAAACCGGGCAGCCGCAGTTCATGGCTTCCAGAATTGGCAAACCAAAACCCTCATAAATGGAAGGAAAAATAAAAGCCAGCGCATTTTGATAAAGGGCTTTCAGTTCATGATCATTGACATAACCAAGCAGGTGAACATTTTTTGGGACAGTCTGTAACGCTACTTTTTGAAACACCCGGCTGTAAATGCCACCCACCGCCACAATTTGAATTTCCTGATCCAATTCCCTGGCCGCATCCAGGACTCTGCCAAAATTTTTATGGTTACTCTGATTGGCTACGCTTAATATATATGAATTCTTCTTCAACCCATTGCGCTGAAGGATGCCCGGATCGGGTTGGGTTTGATTGAGATGATCGCCGCCCAATGGGATTACGGAAAAACGGCTGGCCGGAACCCCGAGATAATGCGAGAACTGGTCCTGAGAAAAGCGAGAATCGGTGATTACGAGCCTGGCTATGCGCACCAGACTATTGAATACCAGCCTATATTTGGTTTGGAAGAGAGGAGTGTAGGCCTCTGGAATTGCAAAAATGGAGGCGTCGTGAAATGTTACCGCCTGGTTGCCATAAAACAAGGGGCCAACGTTCGCCGGTGAAAACAGGAACCCGCCTCGCACAGATAAGGGCAAATCCATTTGTTCCCATAAAAAACCGGAATTAATGCCCACCCGCTGAATGCGAATATTTTTCCAATCGGGCAGTTTTTTCACATTTGGGGGGACAAGACAGACCATCTTAAGCTGCTGGAGGTCTTTTTCCTGCAAGATGGAATCCATTTGCCGGAATAATTCAAATGAATACCGCTGAACACCCGTTAAAGGTTGATTGAAAAAGAGGCCATTGATAAAAATTTGATCTGCCATTACCTCAAACTCGCTGAAAATCGGCCCAGGCACGTTCTACAAATTTACTGATCTCCTCTCGAAACCGCAGGCTCGAAAATTTTTCAGCCTGGGTTCGACAGTCCTCGGCATGGATCACCTGGTTATCAAAGTCGAGGATTGCCTGACTGAGAGCCGCGACTGTTTGGGCTTGGAAAAAGAAACCCGTCTGGTTCGAGCTGCCCTGCCCACGCACCTGTCTCTTATACACATCTGACGCTGCCGACGAATAGAGAGG
>CAZLJB010000575.1:0-2842 GCA_964559195.1 uncultured Anaerolinea sp.
ACACGGCTCTGAACACTCTTTCCCTACACGACGCTCTTCCGATCTCGGCACACCGCCGCGGTTGTATGCATTGCCACCTGGATGCCGGTTCAGCCCGCGCTGCACTAAAAGTATCGAAATCTGCACCCAAATCGCGCCAAAACTGGTTGCGTTGGCTGCGGCTGCTCCAGGTGTGGATGCCCAGCACCTGGCGGCCTGTCATTTGCTGCTGCAAGCAGGCCCGGGAGAAACTGCATGGATCGAGGATCAAAACTAATGAGCCCCGCACCCATTCTCGAAGTAAAAAATCTTTTCAAACATTTTCCGATGCGTCAGGGGTTGCTGGATCTGCTGCGCCGCCGAGAGCCGGAAATTGTACGCGCGGTGGATGGCGTATCTTTCAGGTTGGAAAAGGGCGAGGTGCTGGCGTTGGTGGGCGAATCAGGCTGCGGGAAAACCACGATCGTCAGGACATTAATCGGGTTGGAAAAAGCAACCAGCGGGGAAATCCTTTTCAAAGGGCAGGCTGTGGGTTGGTCAGATAAAAACCCGATTTCGTTGAAGCAATTACGGCAGCGGGCTCAGGTTGTTTTCCAGGATCCGTACGAATCACTTAATCCACGTGCGACCATTTTTGATATTGTGGCTGAGCCCCTGGTGGTTCACAACCTGGCACCCTCCAGCCAGGAACGTCTGGCGCGGGTGAAAATGTCACTGGAGGAGGCTGGGCTGCGGCCAGCAGATGATTATCTGCTGCGTTTTCCGCACGAACTTTCCGGCGGGCAGCGCCAGCGGGTGGTGATTGCGGCGGCGATGGTCCTGGAGCCTGAACTATTGCTGGCCGATGAGCCAGTTTCGATGTTGGATGTTTCCATACGTGCTGAAGTGCTCAATTTGTTGAATGCGCTGCGCCGGTCGCGCGGCTTCAGCATTCTCTTCATTACACATGATCTGGGCACCGTTGGTCACTTTGCTGACCGGTTGGCGGTAATGTATCTGGGGCGAATTGTGGAGATCGGTCCGACGAGCGAGGTGCTGAAGAACCCGCAGCACCCGTACACCCGGGCGCTGCTTTCGGTGGTGCCTGTGCCGAACCCCAAACAGCGCAGGGAAATGGTCATTTTGAGTGGTGAAACTCCCAACCCGATCAACCTGCCGGAGGGCTGCCGTTTCCATCCGCGCTGCCCGGTAGCAGTGGATGACTGTAAAGCAATTGAGCCTGCCTTAGTGGAGCTGGGAAAATCACATCAGGCAGCCTGTCTGCTGGCGAAGGCATCAGTTTTCCATTAACCGGAAACTAATTGAAAAATGAAAATGGGATATTCAATCACTTCCAAAGAGAGAATGCTTCTGGCGCTGCGAGGCGAAAAGCCGGATGTTCAGCCCGTTGCGCCATGTTATCTTTCCCTTTTCCTGGCGGATGTCGCACGCGCTTTTTACATTGAACAATATCGCAACTGCCTGAAGGGACGCTCGCGCTATGCGTTGGATCATGCCGAAGATACCTATTTTCGCGCGAAGGCGTTGGTTCAATCCTATAGCATTTTCAAAACTCCACCGGATTGGATTGAGGTGGGCACAGGTGCGAGCAAAGCTTGGGCAGAAGGCACCGAGATTGTTTTGCGCGATGGGGTGCTGTGTTACTCAGATAAGAATTCCGGGGTGTGTGTCCCGATGCATACCATCCCCTTGCCGCACGGCGATCTGCCTTTGAACGAGATAGAATCAATTCCGCATGATGTTTGGGATCTTTCTGCCCAAATCTCGAGCCGTGAGGATGTGGACACGCAATTGCCCATCATTGGCGCGGAGGAACTGCTTGCGCGTGGTGATTACGATCTGCCCAGGCTGGTGGCGGCTGAATATGGCGAGCGGTATTTTATCTCGACCATCCTGGATACACCGTTTTCAGATGCGTATGAGTTTCTTGGGTTCAGGGGTCTGATGGTTTTCCAGCGCCGCAATCCCGATTTGTTTCGATACCTGTTGGAGCGCAGGCTGGCACAGGGCAAGGAAACCATGGAGGTGTTGGCTGAGACGGGTATTGACGGGGTTTTCGTGGAAGAAGTATTCAGCGGGGCGGACGCGATTTCGCCAGACAGTTACGATAAATTTGTATTTTCCTACAATCAGCCGTATTTTCAATATATGAGCGGATTGGGTTTACTGCCGATCCACTATGTCTGCGGCGATGTGATTCCGCGCCTGAACCGCATGCTTGAGTATGAGATCGCCGCTGTGGCGGTCGAGGAAAGCAAAAAGAAATTCCGCATTGAGATTGGCGATGTGCTCGAGCGAGTTGGTGGGCGGACTGCCGTTTTTGGCAATATAGATGCGATTCGCTTTGGCCTGCACGCCACGCCGGAAGAGTTGTCGGCTGAGGTCGAGCGGCAGGCTGGCCTCGGCTCGCGAGCCAAGGGTTTTATTGTCAGCACAGGCAGTCCGTTTCCCCTGGAGACAAATCCTGAAGTGATTGACAGGCTGGTCGCTGCGGGACATGCGATTGCCACCACGTAATGTTGAGGTAAATTTTTACACAAGGAGTGAGAAATGATCCAACCAACTTCGGATTCGAAAACGCCAAACATTTTTAACGCCATCTCAGGTGTTGACCCACGCCCATCCGGTTACCGCATGTTCAGCGATGCGCAGCTGCATGAAATCCATCTCGCCTCGCTTGAGATATTGCGCCGGACAGGTGTGCGGGTGCATGAGGCCGAATCACTGGCTTTGCTGCGGGAGGCAGGCTGTGTGATTACGGATGGAAACTTGGTGCGATTTCCTCCCGCCGTGGTTGAAAATGCAATTGCTGCCGCGCCCTCACGGGTGGTACTGTGTAATCGAACGGGCGAACCGCGGGTTT
>CAZLJB010000576.1:0-2839 GCA_964559195.1 uncultured Anaerolinea sp.
TTGCAACAATCAAACCCCAGGAAGGTTAAAAATGGCTGAGATCAAATACGAAATCATTAAGAAGATTGGCGTTTTATCCAAATCAGCTTCGGGCTGGTCGAAGGAAGTTAACCTGATCAGCTGGAACGATAGGGATCCCAAATACGACATCCGAGACTGGTCTGCGGATGGCGAAAAAATGGGCAAGGGTGCAACCCTATCAAGGGATGAACTGCTGGCTTTGAGGGAGTTATTGAACAGCATGGAAATCAAATAAGAAAAACTATTTACCTGATTGGACAGTCAGCAGACCATTTCTCAGGCCGAATATGACTGGATCAGGCAAGATTCAATACTAAATCGTGATCATAACAATGGCCACCAGGCAAAGACCAGCTCCGAACCATTGTTTTCTCGAAATGACTTCCTTCAAGACGAGGCTGGCCAGGAGCATCGTTACTGCCGGGTAAAGCGAGACCAGCACCGCTGCCACATCCAGCCGCGTAAACTGCCGGGCCAGTACAAACAACAAGGTTGCCAATCCATCAACGACCCCAATTCCCCAGGCGTCTGGGTTGGATACCAGCGCTGGCAATTGAATACGTCTGGACCACATCAACAACCAGAGTAGCATAAGTGAAACACCCCGGACAATCACCAAAGGCACAAATATCACACCCGGCTGCACCTGCCCCAACAGGATAAAGAACAGCCCAAAACCCAGGCCTGCTTCACAAGCCAATAGCAGGCCGGATGATGTTATTTTTTTGTCGGCAGGTTGAGCAGGTTGTGAAACGAACCAAATCCCGAGCAGCGCCAACCCAAAACCAATCAACTTTGATGAGCCAGGCCAGCCGCTGGTAAAAATTGTAAAAACCACCGGGATTGCCGCTGCAATCACGCCTGAAGTCGGCGCGACGCTGGCTGTATGCCCCAGGGACAGGCCGCTATAGAGTGCCATCATACCAATAACGCCCACGAACCCCGCCGCTGCTGCCCAGCCCCAGGTCGAAGCGAGACCGGGCAAGCCCTCATGCCAGATAAAAGCACACACAACCATCAAGATCAGCCCGGATAGTGAGGACAGGTACAGGATGGGCATTGGACCAGCCCGGCGAGTGGCTCGTCCCCCCATAAAATCCCCACTACCGCCCATTAAGGCTGAAGTGATGGCTAACAAGATTCCAAAAAGGTTTGCGGATAACAATTGATCGCCTCGCTCTGGTAATGTCTGGGCTGAAGGATTGAAATCAGGGTTAATATACAGTTACTTTGATAATTTCATATTTTCGCAAATGAGGGAGGGCCCTGACCCCGGCCATCTCCCAGCAAGCATCAGATAAAATGTTACAAAGTTGAGAGGGGGTAGGTATTAACCTGGGTGGAATGAGTTTCTGCCGCCTCTACCAGGAACATTCGGAGCGAAAGCGGCCCATTCTACCCTGTCCATCTCTTTTCCCTGCTGCCGAACAGCCGGGTAGTACAGCGCTCCCATCCGGGATGTGAATCGGTTGACAAGCTACAAGGTAATTTTTCGTCGAATCTAGCCGCGAAATCGTAACTGGATCCCTATTTTAAACCGGCTGGTTGGATTATAAATTTTTGATGATACTGACGTAATAGCTGCATGCATTTTTTATCTGATCGACTTTGCAATGTTCGTTGTCCATATGCGCCAGTTTATATTCGCCGGGTCCAAAACCAATCGTGGGGATACCCAGGCTGACAGAGGTAACTGCGTTTGTACTGAAATCCCAGAAATCGTAATCAAGTGGGTCGCTCCCAAAATTTTCCCGGTAGGCTGTCACGCAGGCCCGGGTAAGAACATGATCCATGTCAATTTTCCATGCCAAATGGAAAGGGACATAGTGAATATCCATGCCTGTCCAACTTTTGCGATTTAGCGTACCAACCTGCCAGCTGGCCTTTTTGCCTTTAATAATTTGATCCATTTCTTTCTTTATATCATCTTCGGTTTCTCCGGGCACCATCCGTCTATCCAGGTAAACTTCGCACTCAGATGGCACCGCATTCAAAGATGCACTCACGCTTGAAATCCGCGACATGACCAGGGTTCCCCTGGGTTGTGCCTTCTTCATCAACTCATCATTGGTTTTTTCAACTCGATGGATGATATCAGCCATTTCATAAATTGCATTAAGGCCTTTTTCCGGTGCTGAAGCATGTGCAGAAATTCCATGCGTTTTTATGGATATTTGAGCTTTGCCTTTGTGTCCAAGCGTTATCTTATTGCCAGATGGCTCGCAAATAATCATGTAGTCTGGTTTGAAATTGCGCTCTTTGAATAAGTGTTTCAGGTTTTCACCGTCGCAATCTTCTTCAAAAACAGTACAAGAAACATAAATAGTCTTACCAGATGCGAATCCCAATTTTTTTGCTACCACTGCCGCATAAATCGATGCCGCAGCCGCTGATTTCATGTCCACCGAGCCCCTGCCGTACAGGTTGCCATCTACGATGGAACCGCTAAATGGCGGCACCTTCCATTGTTCTTCATTATTTACTGCAACTGTATCCACATGTGAATCAAACATAATTGTAAGTGGGCCATTTCCAATCCGGCCAAGCACATTTCCCATCGAATCAATGATGACCTCATCAAATCCGAGCGTCTTCATTTTTTTCTCAATATATTTAATGACTTCTTCTTCCTGCCCGGAAAGGCTTTTTATTCTTACCAGGCTTTGCGTAAATTCGATCAGTTCACTTTCTACATCGGCCATCAACAAATCCAACTTAAGCGTCATTTAGCTCTCCAAATCCCAACCAAATTGAATACTCCTGGGAGGATAATGTTATCATGTATTCTTTTGCACAACCCTGGACGTTCCAAAAATCG
>CAZLJB010000577.1:0-2839 GCA_964559195.1 uncultured Anaerolinea sp.
TACCTGTGTGGAGGTGCGCATCACCAGGCGGTCATCTTCATCCCAATAGGTCAGACAAACGTGCGGTTCGATATGGGCTTGCTGTACCTTCTGGACAACATATTCAGCCTCAAAGATCTGATCGGCTTCAGCAAATCCTTTTTCGACATTGCCGATATCAATCCGGATTTCAGCCGCCAGGTTTTTCTCTGGATGTGAATCGGCAAAATTTACATACTCCGCTTCATCGTGGATACGAATGGCGCCGGGTTGCATGGATTGCGTCAGATCCAGGATGGCATCCAGGACTTCATATTCGACGTCGATCAACTTGAGGGCTGTTTCAGCGATTTCGGCTGTTTCGGCTGCCACAAAGGCCACCCGGTCACCCACAAAACGGACCTTGTGGTCGAGTGAGAAGGCGTCCAGCGGTCCAGGGATCGGGTCGGACTGCCCGGCGGTTGAGTAAACAACGCGCGGGATGTCCTGCCAGGTCAATACGGCCGCGACGCCTTCCAGGGCTTTGGCTTTGGATGTGTCGATCTTTTTGATGTGGGCATGGGCGTGCGGCGAGCGTAGTACCTTGGCGTGCAGCATGCCGCGCGGCTCGACATCCGCGGCAAAAGCGGGTTTGCCCTGAACCAGTTTGATGGCGTCCAGTTTCTTTTCGGGTTTTCCAACCGTCTGATAGGGAGATGATTCTGGCGCGACGACCATTTTGGGCATGACCCTGGTTTGAAGTTCACCAGATGCGTGGCCATCCGTCAGACCATCACCGCTATCGCGGACGGTTGGCTGGATCCAGCCCCAACCCTGGCCCTGCTCCGAAGTTGTCTCCCCGCGCATGACAGCGGCGGCTCTTAGAATTGCCTGGACGGGTTTGGCGTAACCGGTGCAGCGACAGAGCACCCCCGAAATCGCCTCGCGGATTTCGGCTTCGCTCGGGTTGGGGTTTTTATCGAGCAGCGCCTTGGCTGCCAGGACCTGGGCCGGCGTGCAGTAACCGCATTGGATGGCGCCGCTTTCAACAAAGGCCTGTTGGATAGGGTGCAGGCCTTCTGTCTTGCGCCAGCCCTGGTCTGGGTGTTCGCCCAGGCCTTCGATTGTGACAATAGCATGACCTTCAGCCTGGGCTGCCAGTATCAGGCTGGAATTGACCGGTTTGCTATCGAAAATAACCGTGTCTGAACCGCTCAGTCCCTGTTCATCGCCAAATTTCACCCCGTAATATCCCAGCCGTCTTAAAACAGCAAACAGGGTGTCACCGGGCAGGCAGTCAAAATCATGGGTTTTTCCATTAATTGTAAGTTGGATTTTCATGGTGGTTTTCCAGTTGGTTAGAGATTCTTGCCGGTTAGGGCAGGTGAGTGAAAGATATTTTCCGTATATTTTTATAATGGGACGGAAGCAGCTGTCGTCCTAATTTCTTTTCTCAGTTCGTCCAAGATTATTTTTTCACCATTATCGTTTTGATAAAACCAGGCTTCCCAACCATTGGCTGGGGACCCTTTCAGCATATTTTTGGCAACCGCGTGAATGGATCCGATGACCCCGTTGCACACGATCTTCCCGTCCGCACGCACCACGGCTGTGATAGATTGATCCAGGATCAACCATAATTTTTGCCCAGGTCGGATTAATCCCATTTCCAGCAAGGTTCCAAATGGGATGCGGGCTTCCGTTCTCCTGTTTGGGATGGTGACAGTTTCCAGGTCAACTGGTTCCATGGCCTCAATTCGTTGGCCAGCCAGTTTGATGTACTTTTCATCCTGCTCAATCCCGATCCAACTGCGCCGCAATTTTTTGGCAACTGCGCCTGTGGTTCCAGAACCGAAGAAAGGATCGAGTACCACATCTCCCGGGTTGGAACTGGAAAGGATGACCCGGTACAGCAGGCTCTCTGGTTTCTGGGTTGAGTGGGCTTTTTCCCCATTGACCTTAAGCCGCTCCTGGCCAGTTGAGATCGGAATGATCCAATCTGAACGCATCTGCAGTTCGTCATTGAGACCTTTCATGGCCTGGTGATTGAAAGTGTAGTGAGTGCCATGTTTTTTTTGTGCCCAGAGCAGGGTTTCGTGTGCATTTGTAAAGCGCACGCCCCGGAAGTTGGGCATGGGGTTGGTTTTTATCCAGACCACATCATTCAGGATCCAGTAACCGAGATCCTGCAGGATGGCGCCAACCCGGTAAATATTATGGTAAGAGCCAATTACCCACAGCGTTCCGGTTTCTTTTAGCACTCTCCGGCAGGCTGAAAGCCATGCCCGGGTGAATTGATCGTATTCCTCAAAGCTGCCGAACTTGTCCCAGCCATCATCGACGGCTGCCACATGGGACATGTTGGGTCGATACAATTCGTTCTGAAGCTGCAGGTTGTAGGGCGGGTCAGCGAAGATCAGATCCACCGAATTGTCCGGTAAATTTGCAAGCACTTCGCGGCAATCGCCATGCAGGATCGTATCGATGGGTAAATTATTCACGGTTTTTCCTGAACATCACGGTTGTCTGTTGCAATTCTGATGGTGAAATGTCCCAGAATATCGTTCATATAAAATATGAGTTATTAAAGGATTTTCTTTACGTCAAGCAGGCCCTGTCGTTCGCGATTGGCTTTTTCAATTGCGTCCGCTGACCCGAGAACGACAACCTCACCATGCCGGGCTACCTCGCTCAATAGGACGCCAAAAGCGTTGAAATCCTGACGGTTGGTGCCCAGAATTTCATCCCGGATTTGCTGGCGTTGATTGTCATCATATCCGAGCAGGCTGCGGGTCAAAGATGTCCAACCTTTTGCATCGGGCAGTAAGTAGGCGTCCAGGTCGCCGATGGTACCGATGATGGATTTCGTTAGTTCGGTTTC
>CAZLJB010000578.1:0-2832 GCA_964559195.1 uncultured Anaerolinea sp.
ATGACAACTGTAACCTATTCAATTCCCAACATTTCCTGTGGGCACTGCGTCCACACCATCCAGACCGAACTTTCTGATCTTATGGGCGTGAAAGTCGTCAATGCGGATAAGGATACCCGGCTGGTTGAGATCGTCTTCGATGCCCCTGCTTCTGAAGAAAAAATCAAGGAACTGCTGGCTTCGATCGATTATCCAGCCGCGGTTTAGCAACCAGTTTTCCAGCTCCCTTGACGGACGCGGGAGGCTTCACATGAATAAGGGCGCAGCGAGTATTTTCAATAATGCCTGCTGAGCCCTTCTTTATTCCCTCGCTTCTCCTCTTTCTGGGGCTTGCTCCAACCGCCTCGTTTGTAAAACCTCTGTATTGTTAAAGTGGTGAAAAATGTCAGAAACGAAACAGCTTACCTTGCCGGTGACCGGCATGACCTGCGCCAACTGTGTTGCAACCGTGGAGCGCAATTTGAAACGCATGGATGGGGTCGGGTCGGCAGTTGTCAATCTGTCATCCGAGCGCGCCACGGTCGAGTTTGACTCTGCCAAATTGGGCCTGACCGAAATTATTGCTCGTGTCGAACGGGCTGGTTACGGAATCGCAACAGGCGAAGCTGATCTCGTTATTAAACGCCTGGCCGATGATAATGATGCCCGCCGGCTGGAAAAGGCGCTTTCGGGCCTGGATGGCGTGCTTGAATCCCAGGTTACGCTGACTACTGAAAAGGCACGCGTGAAATATGTGCCAACTATTATTTCTCAAGCGGAAATTCGCCGCGCAGTGGCGGCCGCAGGTTTTGAGGCCGTGGAATTGGGCGGCGATGCTGAAGATGCCGAAGCGCTGGCGCGTGAACATGAAATCAACGAACAGCGCCGCTTGTTGATCATTGGCTTGATTTTTACCGTGCCGCTATTTTTACTCTCGATGGCCAAAGATTTTGCCCTCTTGCCTGAATTTTTTTATCTGGCTAATCACAATGCCCTGGCGCTCGAAATGGGTGGAATGCACCCGACCCAGCCCTGGGTTATTTGGTTAATGCTGGTGTTGGCCACGCCGGTCCAATTTTATGTGGGCTGGCAGTATTATGTGGGTGCCTATAAATCGTTGCGTAATGGCTCTGCCAATATGGATGTGCTGATTGCCATGGGCTCCTCGGTGGCTTTTTTGTACTCCCTGCCTGTTACCCTGGGCTGGTTGGACGGTCACGTTTACTATGAAACCGCTGCGGTCATCATTACCCTGATCCGGCTGGGAAAATTCCTGGAGGCGCGCGCCAAGGGTCGCACCAGCGATGCCATCAAAAAGTTGATGGGGCTGCGCGCTAAAACGGCCCGCATTCTGCGCGCTGGCCAGGAAATTGAAGTGCCGGTGGATGAAGTAAAAGTTGGCGATATTGTGCTTGTGCGTCCGGGTGAAAAAATCCCGGTCGATGGCGTGGTGGTGGAAGGCCGCTCTGCCACGGACGAGTCGATGCTGACCGGTGAATCTCTGCCGGTCGAAAAAGGCCCCGGTGATCCGTTGATTGGCGCGACCCTCAATAAATTGGGCTTGCTGAAATTTGAAGCCACCCGCGTTGGCAAGGAAACCGCCCTGGCGCAAATCGTCCGGCTGGTTGAGGATGCCCAGGGCAGTAAGGCGCCTATCCAGAAAATTGCGGACCAGGTTTCTGCCATCTTCGTGCCAGCCGTCCTGGCGTTGGCCGCCCTGACTTTTGTGGGCTGGTATTTCTTTGGCCCACAGATGGCGATGAATGCCAGCCTGACCCCATTCACCCGCGCCCTGGTTAACATGGTGGCTGTCCTGGTGATCGCCTGTCCGTGCGCGATGGGCCTGGCGACCCCCACCGCGGTCATGGTCGGTACAGGAAAAGCCGCTGAACTTGGCATCCTGTTTAAAAATAGCGAAGCGCTTGAGCGAGCTGGAAATGTTTCGATCGTGGTGCTTGATAAAACCGGCACAGTCACCAAAGGTCAACCGGCGGTGACGGATATTGGCAGTGATGGCAAATATGATGCCAATGAACTCCTGCGCCTGGCTGCTTCGGTGGAAAAAGGCAGTGAACATCCGCTGGGTGAGGCAATTTGGGCTGAAGCCACCAACCGGGGTCTTGTCCTGGCTGAATTGAGTGGCTTCAAGGCCGAAGCCGGTTACGGTGTTGAAGCGCAGGTGGACGGGCTGAATATCGTGGTGGGTAATTTGCGTATGATGCAGGCGCGCAGCTATCCGCTCAACGGCCTGGTTGAGGAAGTGGAGCGTCGTCAGGCCGAAGCTAAAACGGCCATGTTGGTTGCGGTGGATGGACAGGTGCGCGGCATTATTGCAGTCGCCGATACTGTCAAGGATGGTTCAAAGGAAGCCATTGCCGAGCTGCACAGAATGGGTCTGAAGGTGGCCATGATCACGGGCGACAATTTGAAAACCGCCCAGGCCATTGCAAAGCTGGTTGGTATTGATACCGTCCTGGCCGAGGTTCTGCCGGATGGCAAAGCCAGTGAAGTTAAGAAGCTGCAAGCCAGCGGCGCGATTGTGGCCATGGTGGGCGACGGCGTCAATGATGCCCCGGCCCTGGCGCAGGCGGATGTCGGGTTGGCGATTGGCACCGGCACGGATGTGGCCATGGCCGCTGCGCCAATCACGCTGATCAGTGGTGATTTGCGGGGTGTGGCGCGTGCCATTTCGCTTTCACGCAAGACGCTGGGCACTATCAAGCAAAACCTGTTCTGGGCTTTCTTTTACAATGTTGTGCTGATCCCCGCGGCGGCTTTTGGATACCTTAATCCAATGCTGGCAGCCGGTGCCATGGGTTTTAGCAGCGTGTTTGTGGTCTCAAACAGCCTGCG
>CAZLJB010000579.1:0-2818 GCA_964559195.1 uncultured Anaerolinea sp.
CGGTAAACGATTGGTTAAATTTGCTTAAATTGAAATTGGCATCGTTCTACTCGCGTATCATCATAATTTATGCCAAGTACGTCGAGTACTTCTTCTGGACGCCCAGTAGCACCCTCCCGGGCCGCGAGTTGTAAAGTCAGGATTTGATTACCGTGGATTTTTTCTTTTTCAAGATTCATAGATTCGATTAAAGGTCGTAAGTCGTAAGCTTTACCACGACGTTCTCGAGGTAAAGTACTGGCTTGAAGGCAAACTGCTATTTGGTTGGAAAGCCAACCTTCTTCAATTGGATCGTGAATAGTAACTTCATAAATAGCTGAAATTACCTGTGTTTGGAGAGGGGGACTTTTTTCGTCCACCTCCTCAGCTTTTATTATTCCCAGGCCCGGTGGAACTGCATTAGCAAGCCTGACCGGAAGTAAATCCAAGTCGACTGAACCATCAATCCATAAATCAACCAGTTCACAGCGCGATGCGAACCCGAGCGGCAAAGCCGACGCTAATTGAATTTTGGGTTGAGGATGGAATCCTTGACTGTACATCAAAGCCAGGTTAGCTCGACGGGAGGCGCGTTCCCATAGTTTATGAAGGTCAAGATGTCCAATATAACGCAGCGCACCAGTTTTGGTAAAAGTAATTCGTATTCTCATAATGCCTTCCTCGCTTTTGCACCGAGTGTTCCCCCAATTGGACATAACAAAATCACTGTAAGGATGCCAATTGGGCCAACCACAAGCCTGTTAAATTCATCTCCAGGGCGGGCAGAAAACCATAAGTAGGTAAGAATTCCTGCTGATATAATACCTGCTGAAAGGGCGGTTGCTGGTCCTTGCCGAAGGCGGGTGATTCCTGCCAGGAAACCAACCATCAGAGACATTATTATCAGGATTGCATAAGGTACGATTTCGGGAAGTTTTGAATATCTGCTAAGCAATGTGCTGAATAATACGGTTCCCATGAAGATCAACAGGCCAGCTGGTATGCCCGTTATTACATCCCAAGGTGATATTTTTAGGGCTAATAATATAACGTTTCCGATTATTTTTAGGTTCAAAGAGCGTGGCATAAGGTCAATTGCCTAATACCGGCAGGCTGGTTTCAACTTGTTTTTCGTGAGATTTTAGTTCCGGGCATTTCCAATAATTGCCGGGATTTTCGCGACGAAGATCATTAAAAGTTGGCAATATGCCACAAGCGAAACAATGCTCACGGCAATCCACTCGAATTTGACCTTCCAGCGATTGTCTAAAATCCTGAAACAAGAAGTTTTTTCGAACTGCTGCGGTAATGTGGTCCCAGGCAAAAATCTCATCAGTCCTGCGAGGACGGTGAGTATAGAAGTTTGCATCCAGGTTGTGTTCATCAAAAGCAGCCATCCAGGTTTGATAGCGACGCTCTTCTTGCCAGGCATCAAATTTCGCTCCGTTTTTCCAGGCAGAATAAATTACCTCAGCTAAGCGTCGGTCGCCACGTGTGAGCCAGGCTTCGAGCATTGTATCTTCTGGCGGGGTCCATGATAATTTGATATTTTTATCGTGTAGAACGCGTTTTAATAAATTTTGTTTTAGCGTAATTTGATCAATTGTGTCACAAGCCACCCACTGGAATGGAGTTTGTGGTTTGGGTACAAAAGTGCTGACCCCGGCATGAACTTTTGCCTTGAAGCCTATCGTTTTTCGGCCTTCGGCCAACACTTTTTTACATAAGTCTGCAATCGCTTGAACATCCTCGAGGGTTTCTGAAGGGTGGCCGATCATGAAATATAGCTTGATGGTTGTCCAGCCGCGGCTATATATTTCATGAGCTGTCTCCAGCAATTGATCATCCGGAATAAATTTATTGATGATGCGTCTCATCCGCTCAGTCGCCGCCTCAGGCGCCAGGGTGAAGCCTGTGCCTCGCCTGTCGCGTAGTTTATCCATTAAGTCCACCGAAACGGTTTCGATTCTTAATGAGGGCAGTGAGATTGCTAAGTGCTTTCCTGCAAAATGGTCGCCAACAGCAGTTACCAATTCAAGAATATGCGTATAGTCAGATGAGGAGAGTGACAATAACGCAAGTTCTTCAAAACCAGTAGAGCGGATGGCGCGCTCTACTGCCTGAATTACTTCTTCCACCGAACGTTCGCGAACAGGGCGATTTATCATTCCAGCGTGGCAAAATCGGCATCCTCGGGTACACCCGCGCATTATTTCAATGGAAACTCTGTTGTGGACAGCTTCTATGTTGGGAACGATGAAACTGGTTGGAGGGGGTGGTAGTTTCGCGACCATTCGTTTCGTAATAACTTTGGGAGCTTCAGGGGTGATAGGTAACACTTTGTCGATAGTACCGTCTATCAGGTAATTAACTTCGTATAAACTTGGTACATAGACACCAGGTATTTTGGCCAATTCCAGTAGTAAGTTATTGCGACTAATGGATTTCCCTTCTTGGTTTGTAAGTTGCAAATTCTTAACTCTTTGGATCGTATTGACGATATCATGAATGACTTCTTCCCCTTCACCGATCACGAAAGCATCTATGAATGCATGCATCGGTTCAGGATTCATAGTTGAATGCCCGCCAGCTATTACAATTGGGTGACTTTCATCGCGGTCTATGGATCTTACTGGTATTTTTGCCAGATCTAGAATATTCAGTGTGTTTGTATAAAGGGTTTCATAAGGAATGGAAAAGCCAATTAAATCAAAAGATGCCAAGGGATGATAGGTTTCAAGAGAATATAGCGGGATATTATTCAGGCGCATTTGATCTTCCATGTCACGCCAGGGGGCATAGGATCTTTCAGCCAAAGCATCTTCGCGCATATTGATCA
>CAZLJB010000580.1:0-2809 GCA_964559195.1 uncultured Anaerolinea sp.
CGTAAAAAATGGGTGTGAAACGGCGCTTTCTCCCCAATCTGTAAAGGTAACCTGCTCCCCATTTAGAAAAATATTTCCGTCATGGAAATCATCATGGTGCAGGCTTTCAGGGATGCCATAGGATGCCAGCCTTGAACACACCATTTCGAATTGTGAGTCAAAGCCTTGAAGATATTCATATTCTTTCGCCGAAAGGCCATCCTGCTGGCCCAACAGCATGGCAGCTCTATCGGATAGCAAATTTCTAAACAGTTCAGGCAGCCGCGCCAAACGTCGATCCATCACACCCAGGGATAACAACTCAGGAACCTGCCGGCTGAGCTTTTTTTGCAATGCGATATATCCCGGCAAAATACCCTTCCAGGCAAGCACCGATTGCTGCGATCTGATAATGCTTCGCAATGGAACTCCCGCATCACGCATTAATAACCAGTGCCTGTCAAAATCAAAAGCCAACAGACCCGAAACAAAATCCGGCTGTGTTCGGGAGAGAAATTCCGTCAGCCTGGATTCCTGTTCAAGATAAGCTGCAGAAGCCTTGAAGAAAACAAATCCGATTGTCGTGGCTACGCGCAAAACAATTGACCAGGGCCTGACTTGATATCGCTCAATTTCTGCAAGAGTACCTATCTTCAAACGCAATAACTGTGAGAGAATCCATTCCTGGGCATATCCATCCCAACCTTCTTGTTCCCATACCGCTAAAATTGGTTTCATTCTGCTATTATAAACGGGGTGACAAAATAATTGAAATAGGCATTTTTTGCTTTCCTGCACAATTATTCGCTTTTATAAATCCCTTCTTGAATGTGGTATAGTACAAAAATGGCCACATCGAGCACACCTATTAGCAATCCATTACGGCGATCTGACTTATTCCCAGGTCTGCATGTTCGCATTGTTCTGAAACAAGATCAGGCAACCGGCAAACTTACGGATGGGATCGTAAAAGACATACTCACAAACTCACCATCCCACCCGCATGGCATCAAAGTCCGTTTACAAAACGGTCTGGTTGGACGGGTTAAGGAAATTGTCCGTTAATCCTGAAAACTCAACAATTGTTTGCCGATAACACACCCGCAAAAATCTTCCATTCCAATTTGAGAAAAATATAAACGGCACCTGAGCTGAACATTATTATATTTGAGGGATCCCATGCCAATTAGCTTAAAGGGACGGTTTTGGCGATTTTTTTTGAAGAATGCCTTGAAGGGACGTCATTTGTCAATCGCTGATTATCGCGCCCAATCAGCGCTCACTGCCCGCTTATTGGGCAAAATCCCAGAAAGTATAAAAATTGACGGGCTAGAAATTGATTCTATGCCCGCTGTATGGGTCCGCCCTGTCAACGCCAACCAGGAGAAAGTCATGATCCACATGCACGGGGGTGGATACGTAACCGGCTCGGCCGACGCATCCCTGTTGATGTGTGTCCCCCTCGCTCAAACCATCCAAATTAATATTTTAGTGCCAGACTATCGCCTTGCGCCCGAACATCCTTTTCCTGCCGCCTTACAAGATGCACTAAAAAGTTACAACTGGTTGCTGAGCAAGGGGTTTCAACCAGAAAACATCACCATTTCGGGAGATTCGGCTGGGGGTGGGCTGGGAATAGCCATGGTTCTATCATTACGAGATTCCGGCGCTCCGCTGCCAGCCAGGATCATTTGCTTTTCGCCCTGGACCGATCTCGCCAATCAAAACCAATCGCACAATACCAGGGCTAAAGCGGAAGTTATTCTATCCACACTTGTCTTGCAAGAATGGGCCAATGCTTATGTGGGAAAGGATGATTTTAAAAATCCATTGGTTTCGCCAATAAACGCAGACTTTCACGGCTTGCCACCGCTTTTTATCCAGGTCGGCAGCGATGAGATTTTATTGGATGACGCGCGTCTCCTTTCTGCAAAAGCTCAGGCAGACGGCGTACAGGTAGATTTAAATATTTGGGATGGAATGTGGCATGACTGGCAGGTACTTGGTTCCTTGATCCCCGAAGCAGAACTGGCATTTAAGCAACTCATTCCATTTTTTCACAAATAAGACAGGATTGCCAGTTCCTGGTCAGTTTGTTTTAAACACACGGACTACTGCCTGTAATCCTTCAGATTCCACCCCAAGTGCGGTTTCCAACAAGCGCGCAGCAGTCGCCTCATCTGTATATGCCTCACCACATTGCGGGCAAACCAGGGCGGGAACATTTTTCAATACCAGGCTTAATTCGCCTCGTTCCAGGGTCACGGTAGTCATACCCGGACGCGGCTCAGCCTGTTTACACATCAGACATTTCATCGCGCCTCCTTTTAAAATCATCGGTCCAACGGGAACGATCCGGTCTATAAGCCGTGATCACAATCACTTCATCCCCGGCAGTATTATCTGCCGCGACAATATGCAAAGGACGCTTCCCACGCCAGGACATGATCAACCGGCCAGGATAGGCAGTTTCATCCGCGTAATGTTCGATGTCTTCACCATTATCCATCGCCATTCGGATATCCTTGACGCCAATACCCCTCTCAAACATGCGCTCGATTGCGTGAATTCGATAAATCATTTTCATATTTTATTGATTATACCCGCTTGCCACGGACAAAGTTAAAACAAGGTGGAATTTTCGGCCTTATTAATCCGGCCAATCGCCAAATCGAGAAAAATGATCGACTCAGTTTGAAATATTCACAAAACATCATTCTATCTTAACTTTAGTTTCCGCTAAAAATAGGTAGCGGTCGATAGCGGGAAATGATCCCGGTAGGTTTGGTAGGTTCAAAAAGCTGAACTTCGTGCATAAAACTCACAAAAG
>CAZLJB010000581.1:0-2803 GCA_964559195.1 uncultured Anaerolinea sp.
ATTATACCAAATGCTTCCCGCGGTTACAAGGTTACAGGGCAAAATTATCAGCCTGCACCCGAAATGTTCTTCGGGCTTCAGGCTGAATATTAGCCCTAGCGGAAAGGGAGTTTATCAGGATTCGCTCAGGGCGTCAAGTCCACTATGTTATAATTCGTACAATTCAACAGGATTGGTTAATTATCTGAACCAGGCTAGCCCTTAAACCGTTTAATTACGGTCGGCGCATGCCCCAGGCGGGTTGGTTCAGATTTTCTTACCCAATCGTCTTATTCCAGGAGTCTATCCGTGCTTAAAATTGAGATTACCTACTGCGCTGTTTGACATTATACCGACCGGGCCGTGAGCCTGGCCAACGAGCTTCTGAAAGCGCTGGAACCAGATATTGAGACACTCAATCTGCTGCCTTCGGATGGCGGGCGGTTTGAAGTGCTAGTCAACGGCAATCTGCTCTTTTCAAAACTCAAGACCAACCGGCACGCCAATCCAGGCGAAGTACTGGGTCTTGTTAAAAAATTCAATTCGTAGCGAGGCAGAATGGCAAAGATAGGCCGTGTTTTCTCTGGCGCCCGCCCCACCGGACGCCAACACCTGGGCAATTACCTGGGGGCGATTAAAAATTATGTCGCACTCCAGGCTGATTACGAATGTGTGTATTGCATTGTGGATGTGCATGCCCTCACCACCATCGAAACCACTCGCGACCTGGTCCCCAACACCTACGACATGGCCATCGATTGGCTGGCTGCCGGCATCCGCCCGGAGGAGTCAATTGTCTTTGTCCAGAGTCATGTTCCACAGGTCATGGAGCTGCATACCTATCTCTCCATGGTGACACCCTGGGGCAAACTGACTGACCTGCCTACATTTAAAGAAAAAGTCCGCCAGCAGGAAAGCAACGTGAACTACGGCCTGGTGGGCTATCCAATCCTGATGACTGCCGATATCGTCCTGTATAAAACCGATGCGGTGCCGGTCGGTGTGGACCAGGCGCCCCACATTGAATTTGCACGCGAGACCGTGCGTTCCTTTAATTACCGCTATGGCGCCAACGTACTCAAGGAACCACACATGAAGAATACCGAGATCCCCAAGGTACTCGGCATCGATGGCGTCCAAAAGATGGGCAAGAGCCTCAATAATCACATCGAACTGGCTTCCACCCCCGATGAAACCCGCCTGCGTGTCATGCAAATGGTCACCGATCCGCAGCGCCTCAGGCGCACCGACCCGGGCAACCCGGATATCTGCAATGTTTTCTCGATGCACAAGGTCTTCACCCCTGCCGAAGACTTGCAGATGATCAACCAGGAGTGCCGCCGGGCCGGAATTGGCTGCGTGGATTGCAAGAAGCGCTTCGCCGAGAATCTGAACAACAACCTGGCGCCTTTCCGCGAGCGGCGCGCCGAAATTGGCAAAAGCCCGGATACCGTCTGGGATGTCCTGCACGACGGCGCCAAACGCGCCCGCACCATCGCCGAAGAAACCATGGTCGCAGTCCGCGCAGCCATGCAGCTGCCCACTTAAGCCTGCCGGTCAGCCTGAAAACGTAACCCAGACCTCGGGTTACGTTTTTGTTTTTACTCACCGGCCTGGGTTACTGGTTGAAAAATTTCGTTCGCTTTTTTTGCAGGTTTTGCCCCCGCCTGCTTTTGCCGCAAAAGCAAGTGTAAATCAAAGGTTTGCCCACAGACACGGCAGTTGGCTGGCTAAGCAAGCCGAAGGATGGATATGCGCGCCCTTGTTCAGCGTGTCAGCTATGCAAAAGTAAGTGTGGCCGGCAACACCCGCGCCGAAATAAACCAGGGTCTGGTCATCCTGCTGGGCGTGGGGCAGGCAGATGGCGAAACACAGGCCGCCTTCCTGGTCGATAAAATCGCCAACCTGCGCATCTTTGAAGACTCGGAAGGCAAAATGAACCTTTCCGTGCTGGATGTGCGGGGCAGCGCCATCGTGGTCTCTCAGTTCACCCTGTACGCCTCCACCCTCAAAGGCCGCCGGCCCTCCTTCACGGATGCGGCCCTGCCCGAGCTGGCCCGCCCACTGGTGACACATTTTGCAGAACTGCTGGCTGCCCGGGGCATCCCCACCGGGCAGGGTCTCTTCGGCGCTGATATGCTGGTGGAAATTCACAACGACGGCCCGGTCACCATCTGGCTGGAAAAATAACACCCGCCCGCTGAGCAGCTTTCTAACGGTCGGAAGAAAAGCGGGTTCCGGGCGGAGAATCCCTGGCGAACAAACCAATCTAAGCATTGCGGGTTTCGTTATGCGTAATTCCAGCATGGTTTTTTCACGAAAAGTTCTTTCTTCCCGGTTATTTCATTT
This sequence comes from uncultured Anaerolinea sp., assembly GCA_964559195.1. Lineage (GTDB taxonomy): Bacteria > Chloroflexota > Anaerolineae > Anaerolineales > Villigracilaceae > UBA5195. The sequence goes on from CAZLJB010000581.1 coordinate 2,329, forward strand.
CAAAATAAGCCCTGCCGAACAGCTGCTCTATGAAAACTTGACAAAAATGATGCTACAATAGAACCAATTTGTTTAAATATGTATTGGTCAACGATAGGTTAGACAAATAGCCGCTTCGATTTGTCATTGCGAGGCTTACTTTGCCGCGGCAATCTCCGGGCCGGCGAGGAAGATTGCCGCGTCGCGAAGTGCGCTCCTCGCAATGACAGGGAATGAGTTGTTTTGTCCAACCGTTACCTGACCAATACACAATTTGTTTAAATAAGTGCTTTTAAAGCCGTTTTGAACCTGAGAATTACCTTAAAACCTTGACGCGGCTGGATTTCCCTGATATATTTCGATTTGTAGGATGCAAGTAAGTTTTCGTTGGGAACAGGTAGACGACGGCTCAAAGCATTGTCTTTGAGCCGTTTTTGATAAGACCGGCCGAAGACATTACTGCACCACAACTCTCCACCCTTTTTGTTGTTTTGCT
>CAZLJB010000582.1:0-2801 GCA_964559195.1 uncultured Anaerolinea sp.
TATCACCGGTTGGTCAGGGCTGGAATGAATTCATCCCGCGCAGTCAGTATGATACATATTGTTGCTTTGTGCCTCGATGGCTTAGTGCTTTTTTCTCTTTCACAACATCCTCTGATCGCCAATCTTGTTTTTGCAAGCTGCTTAGTGGGTGGGTTTTGCCTGATATATTTTTTCGATTACTCTGGCAAATTTATATCGCCACCATGATTAAGAAAATGCTTTTTGGAAATTAAAACGGTACAAATTAAAGGTTTCCCAGATAATTTTATGGTAAACTCTTTTAAGAATTAATGTCTGGAGATAAAATCCATGAGTAAAAATCGCAGCCAACAAATGGTAGACCGCCTTCGAGCCATGCAAGCTTCAGCGCCGGATATTGAAGCATCTGCTGTGGTTTCTGTCGATGGTCTTATCATGGCATCAGCACTACAACAAGGCGCAGAAGAAGATCGCATTTCAGCAATGTCGGCTGCAATGCTTTCCCTGGGAGAACGAATTGCGCAGGAATTGGGACGGGGTGGCCTGGAGCAGGTATATATTAAAGGCGACAAAGGTTTTATTGTTCTAATTTCTGTGGGCAATGAAGCGGTTCTGACAGCATTAGCCCGCCAGGAAGGAAAGCTCGGACTGGTTTTCCTAGAAATGCGCCGCGCATCAGAAGATCTTATTAAACTTGTGGGATGAAAAGGTTGACCAAACACCCCTTCGCATTACTATGTTCGTCTACCCAGGTGGGGAGGACGCCGATAACCGGCCCTCCCCACTTCCTTTGATAAAAGTAAGCGATAATTAACCGAAGGAAAGTTTTTATCATAACCGAGTTCTTTTCATTAGCATTTAACACTTTTTGGATACAACAAAAGAGAGGTTACATGACAACTAAATATATCTTTTTCACTGGTGGTGTAGTCAGCTCGGTTGGCAAAGGTGTTACCGCAGCTGCCTTGGGACGTACCTTAAAAGAACGAGGTTTTAACGTTGCTGTTCAAAAACTTGACCCCTATATTAATGTTGACCCTGGAACAATGAGCCCTTACCAGCATGGGGAAGTATTTGTTCTAGATGATGGCGCTGAAACAGATTTGGATCTTGGTCATTACGAACGATTTATTGACATTCGAGCTACGAAGGTAAGTAATTTCACTACTGGTCAGGTTTACAATGAAGTCATAACAAAAGAACGCCGCGGAGATTATCTCGGGGGAACAATCCAGGTAATTCCGCATATAACCAACGAAATAAAACGGCGCATTGGGTTAGTTTCCAAGGCTACCAATGCAGACATTGTTCTGGTTGAAGTTGGAGGAACGGTTGGTGATATTGAATCCCAGCCTTTTCTAGAATCCCTGCGCCAGCTGCGCAGTGAAATTGGACGCGAAAATGTTTTATTCGTACATGTAACATGGCTGCCATATATTGGCGCCACAGGCGAACTAAAGACAAAACCAACACAACATTCAGTTGCGGCTTTACGCTCGATTGGCATTTCCCCAAATATGATCATCGCCCGATCAGATCACCCTATAGCACACGACCTTTGCGAAAAAATTGCTCTGTTTTGCGATGTTGACAAAAAAGCTGTTGTTCCAATGGAAACTGCGTCCGTTTTGTATGAAATACCCCTCATACTAGAAAAAGCTGGTGTCGCGGACTATGTTGTCAAACTACTTGGACTGGAAGCCCGCCAAAAACCAAACTGGATATCCTGGGAAAAAATGGTTGAAGAAGTTAAACGCCCAAAACCAGAAGTAACTGTCGCCCTGGTTGGAAAATATGTGGAATTACAAGACGCTTACATGTCCGTACGAGAAGCATTAAAGCACGCTGCCGTAGAAGCCGGCGTTGAGGTGAAAATTAACTGGATCCATTCGGCAGATTTGGAAAAAGAGAAGAATTGGGAGACACTAAAATCAGCTAATGGCATTATCGTTCCCGGAGGTTTTGGATCGCGCGGCACAGAAGGAAAAATAATGGCTGCACGATATGCGCGCGAAAATAAAATTCCATATCTTGGGCTTTGTCTTGGTATGCAATTAATGTGCATTGAATTCGCACGTAATGTTCTCGGATATGAGGATGCCAATTCAAGTGAGTTTGATAGAACAACTCCTCACGCTGTTATTGATTTAATGAATGAACAGCGCTCCATAACAGACATGGGTGGCACAATGCGCCTGGGATTATATCCATGTAATTTACTGCCAGGTACGAAGGCAGCATTAGCCTATGGAATTCCCCAAATTGAGGAACGACACCGTCACAGATGGGAATTTAATAATTTCTATCGAGAAGAATTTGAAAAAGCCGGGATGCAATTCTCAGGCATCTCTCCCGATGGAAAATTAATCGAAATTGCAGAAATAGTGGACCATCCTTATATGGTAGCCAGCCAATTCCACCCTGAATTTTTATCCCGTCCGAACCGCCCACATCCGTTATTCGTCGGTTTCATGAAAGCGGTCCGGCAGAATAAACTTGGAGACGATGAAAATATTTAAAATAAATTACGGCAATGAAAGCATATTTTTCTATTAATTATTGGAATTCTTTCGGGATTTCCGTATAAACACCGCGCAATTCAAGCGGTAAGTTTTTAGCCATAGTAAACATCATTGTATCCATCAGGGCAAGAGGACTTTCACCTGGCTTCGGTGATAATGGTGGGGCGATTACGATATGAACCAAGGTTCGATGTGGAAATTTTTTGAAAAGATTTTGAATCCCATCCACTGAAATCGTAACCAGTGGACAATTCATTTCTATCGCCAATTTTGCGGCGCCTGGTCTCGCCAAAGCCAAAC
>CAZLJB010000583.1:0-2797 GCA_964559195.1 uncultured Anaerolinea sp.
GATAGCTTCAGGTGACTGGAGTTCAGACGTGTGCTCTTCCGATCTCAATCGATCAGGATTGCGAAATTTCTCAGCGCTTTGTTTCCTAGCCAGGCCAGTTATCCCCAGTGCGATTTCCACCGCCGCCAGGTCGCCCAGATACCAGCTTTCCAATTCGTGGCAGGGAATACGGACAATGGTTTCAGCGGATTTGCCACTGCTCACGCAAAGTTGCTGCAGGGTTTGTTTCAGGATAAGGCAATCGGCGCTGTCCTGGTCGTGAACAACGATAAAACGTGTATCAGGCTGCTGCCATTCGCGCAGACGCTTTTCCAGGCGTTTTTGAAGGTCGCGTTTCCCTTCAAAAACGGCATATTGCGTTTGAATTTCGGGCGGTATTAGGCGTGGCAGGAATGACTCCAGCATGGCGCGGGCAGAAGGTTCTTCAAGCAAAAATAGCAAGGTTGTCATTGCGGGTCGGCTCCCTCGAAGAAGCCTTCCTTCCACAAATAACCCATCTGGTCGCCGGATTTCATGTATGCGCTTAATTGGACATCATCCCGCGCGCGACGCACCTGGGTATAACCAGCCTGTTTCACCAGCCAGAAGACTTCATCCAGCTCAGTGGCGTTTAAAAAATCAGGCGAATGGGTGGAAACAAATACTTGACCGCCGCGCAAAGCGTAATCGCGAAATTCCTCGGCCAGTTCGGTTAAAAGGGCCGGGTAGAGTTGGTTTTCAGGTTCTTCGACACATAACAAGGGGTGAGGCGCGGGATCGTGGAGCAAAACAAGATAGGCGAACATCTTAATTGTCCCGTCAGAAACATATTTATCAATAAATGGATCTTTAAAAGAGCCATCCTGGAACTTGAGCAATAAACGTCCGTCAGCGGTCGGTTCAGGTGTGATGGTACCCATGCCTGGAACGCGCTGCTGCATTTTTAACAGGATGGTATCAAAAACAGAGCGGTGATTTTCGTACAGGTAGTTGGCCGCAAGTTGCAAGTTATCGCCGGTTTTCGATAGATGCTCATCGTATCCAGCAACATCTTTACTGCCGCGCGCCAGGTTAATGTGAAAATCAGAGACATTCCAGTTCTCGATAAACTGGCGGAAGGCATTCGCGGCTTTAAAGCGTTGGAACTGTCCCAAGCCCTTTATAGCGAGGATGTCTGGGTCAACCTGTTGTTCTTCACGGCGCAGTTCTTCTTCGGCCTTGTCGAAGTCTTCTTCGTTGCTGATGGCAAAGCCTTTGCCACGCGCAAAATCCAAAAAGTGGAATGGTTTGCCCTGCGGACCGCGCTTATAGCGCAAAATTTCACGTTCGATCACCGGGTGACCCTTACCATCTTGCGCAATTTCGATCAAATAGCTGACCAGCCGGTTGGCTTTATTGATACTGGTGCGGAATTGGATCTCTATCTTAATGGTTTCAAGCTCATGGCCTCGTGAAACCATTTCTCGAAACCCGCCACGACTACGCAGTGCAGTGGTGACGTTAAAAGAGAGACTGTCTTTTAAGAAACCGAATACATCAAACAGACTGGTTTTTCCGGCTCCGTTCGCGCCAACGATCACGCAAAAAGATGGAATATTGTCAATTTCCACATCCTGAAATACTTTAAAATTTTGCAAATGAATGGATTCTATTTTCATTCTGCGCCTGCTCTCTACTTGGGTGAACTCATCGAAATTTTCGAATAGTTCCTATATTGTACTTGTCACAAGGCTTCTAGACGACTCATCCGCTATACCGTTTTGAACACAACGTCCTGGGTCTTAAATATTTGCACGGCATTGGCCTTTAATGCATCATCACCGCCAAACCCGGCATCCAGACAAATCACGCGTGACGGGTTGAGCGCTGCCATCGCCCGGATGGACTCAATGGTCAGGGTTTTATCAAGGCAGATCAACAAAGCGCCAGCGGCTACGCTGTACACAGGCTTGCCCGCCAGCTCAACTATTTCTACTTTTGTGGTTAGTGGAAACCCGCTCTTGAGCAGGATTTCGTAGAGAATGTCTTCGCTCGTGCGCCCATCACGAATGTGCTCGATGTGCATCTCCAACTGGCGCGCTAAGGTAGCCGGATCATTTGAAACCTGCGTTTCCCAGCTTTTGAAGTTGGACTCGGCGAGTTTGAAGACGCGAAAACCGCGGTCTTGCGCACCGTTTAAAGGCAATTGTCCGGCATCGGCCTTATTTAGTTTTTTGATGACGCGGCGAACGCGTTCTTTGGTGATGTCGGCGATGGTTGGGAAATCTTTGCGCTCTGTTGGTTCAGGGAGTTGAACAAGGATAAATTTACGATTACCACCATCTTGTTGATTAAGTTCTAGAACGGCATGAGCAGTTGTCCCTGAACCAGCGAAGAAATCTAAAATAATTTCATCTTTCGAATTCGAGCCAACATATTTTACCCAACGCATCAAAACTTCATGATCTTTTGGATTCTCAAATATCTTTTCACTAAACAAATTAGTCAATATATTGGTTGCCTGTATTGCACTCCGATAGAAATACGTTCCGGCTACCTGAATACCTACATCATCCCCGTTTTCGCTTTCGCTATCAATATCTTCGCCTGACCGAACGAGATAGGTCTTTTTAATTGGAGGTTCTGTATGATCTTCTCGGAATACAACCTTTCCCTTTGCAATCATTTCCTGCATTTTCTGGAGTGTAGAGTATCGCCACCCGCCATCTGGCACGGCACAGGGTTTGCTAGTAACCGGATGTATTACATCATACTTAGGACCTCCGCCACCAGGCCATGACATATTGTCATCTCTCCATACTCCGTTGTCATCCACATT
>CAZLJB010000584.1:0-2795 GCA_964559195.1 uncultured Anaerolinea sp.
CCGCCGGCATTTGAAGCAGCCATGACAGCCCTGACGCAGGCAGTGGCAAAAGCTTCGGCTGCGAAGGCTCCCACCAGGCTGACATCCGCTTTTTTCTGACCGGTGGCCAGCGCAAAAATGGTATCGCCATCCAGCATGGTATGGGCCGGACGAATGGCGCGTGCCAGCCCATCCTGTGCCATTTGAGCCATTTTGTTGGCCTGTGGTTTAGTCAGGCGGGCATTGGTCGCCACAACGCCAATGACGGTGTTGGAGCGCATGGCCAGGCCCTCAATCATGCGTCCGGCCATGGTTTTCATGGTTTCCTGGGTATCAGCAAAATAACCGGCCGATCCAAGCGTCAGGGGGCCAAGTTTGGTGGAACGAGCGCCGGCCAGGATTTCGCCGGTTTTTGGGTTAAGCACGTCGCCATAAGCGTTGACGGCGGCAAAGGCCCCTACAATGATCCCACCGCCGATATCGATCGAGGCGGTTCCCACACCGCTCTTCATGGCGCCGGCATTGCCGAAAATTTTGCCCACCGATGCGCCGGTGCCTGCGCCGGCATTACCTTGCGCGGGTGGTTGCGAACTGGCTGCGGCTGCGGCGCGATAGCCCATCTCAGGGGTCGGGCGCACATCCGCACGGCCCAACGAGAGATCAAACAATATTGCAGCCGGAACAATTGGCACGCGGGCCACGCCCACATCGAACCCTATCTTTTGTTCTTCCAGGTATTTCATGACACCACTGGCAGCATCCAGACCAAAGGCCGAGCCGCCTGCCAGCACAATCGCGTGCACTTTTTCAATCAGGTTGATGGGGTTGAGTAAATCCGTTTCGCGGGTTCCAGGCGCGCCTCCGCGCTGATCCACGCCACCCACGGCACCTTTGCGGCAAATCAGCACGCTGACGCCGGTCAATGCTTCCAGATCCTGGACCTGGCCGACCTCAATCCCGGGGACATCCGTAATCGAATTGTTTAACATTAATTGTCAGTTCTTGAAAGCGAATCATCAGGGGGCAGGAAATTTCCCTGCCCCCTGGAGAAGAATTATTCCAGTGCGCGCACCAGTTCGAGAAATTCGTCCCATTCTTCTTTGAAAAAGTGGACAGTGACATTGCCGAGCTCGACGTGGAAGGTAGTTTCGCCATCCGGTTCTTCTGCTTTCCAGACCAGGTAGTTTTCTGTTTCAGCCAGGGTTTCAGTTGTTGGTTCAGGGCTTTTGGGCATGATTAATCTCCTTGAGTAATTTGTTCCATTATATAGCACACAGGCCAGAAATCACAGACCGAAATTATCGAAATTTGAATTTTGCGCGAATCAGGCCAAACCATTTACTGATTTGCGCCCTGATAGAGAGAGGGGCTGGCATTTCATCCAGCCCAACCCAGGGGTCAAGATCAAACAGCTTGCGTGTAAAATAGCGTCCCACCAACTGCAGGGTGGCCAGCATGGGGGCTGCAATGATTACGCCCAGGATGCCCAGTAAATCCAGGGCAACGATGGCTGCCACCAGCACGGCCGCCGGGTGAACTTTGAGGGCAGAAGCCATGATGCGTGGCATGATGAAATTATCGGCAATCCCGTCAATTGTCCAGGCTATCAGTAGGATGATCAGGGTGTAAGCCCAGGGCGCCAGGCCGAAGGGTTTGAATTCCTGAAAATAGGAAACCAGGGCCAGGATGATCCACAGGATGAACGGCCCGGCATAGGGTATAAAGCGTGCCAATCCGGCCAGCAAGGCCAGGCCCAGGGCGTAATTTACGCCCATGACACTTAATGCAATTGTATAAATAAAGGCTGCCAAAGCCATCACGATGATTTGGCCCCGCAAAAAAGCGTTCCAAATCTGGCTGAGCTGCTTTGCCATTTGCTCAAGATCATGTTGGTAGCCGGGGATATTGAATTGGAGAATGCCCTGCCAGAGTCCATCACTCTCGGCTAATACGAAATAGGAGACCAGCAGGACGAACAGGGTCCAACCCAAAAAATTGGCTGCGCCGCTGGCGAGTGTCCCAACCATGTTGCCGGTTTGCCCCAGCAGGGGGTTGATACTACCGATCAGCTGCTGGCCCAAAACGCTCAGATCTACCTTGCGCAGGTCGAGAACAAAAGGCCCAAGCGTGACTTCGTGCCCAGAAATTCGGTAAAAAATGTCTGAAATATTCTGGATGCCTCCCTGGATGACACTGATCATATTTTGGATTTGTTGGGCCAGGCCCACTCCGCTCAATGTCAATACCCCCACCAGCAGTAATACAGCCAATAAATACACCAGGGTTACGGATGTTTTCCAGGTCAGGTGTAACTTTCGGGATAGGAAATCAGCAATTGGATTAAATAAGTACGCCAGCAGGATCATAATGATCAAGGGCGGCAGAATGCCCTGGAATTTGATCAGCAGACCTGCGCCGCCGGCCACAAGCGTCAAGCTGACGATCAACTTTGTGGTTGTATTCCAATGAGGCGAAATATTTGAATTTGTCATGCAGACCTCACAAAATTAAAAAAATCAGCCGTCATCTCCATTTATACCTCTGTCTGTGGAAAATGTGTATATATAAAAATATCCAGACTGTCAAAAAAACCAAAGCAGACTGACTGAGGGTAAAATAGCATACTCTTGGTCTTGTTTCCGAAAATATGCGAAAATTTCTGATCCTCCTCCTGCTTTTTATGGTTGCCTGCGCCAGCCTGGCTCCGCAGCCCCAAACTGATTCCAACAGTCTCATTAAACATCCGGTTGTCATCACTCATCCGGATGGGCCGCTGATTGTGGGTGACCAGGTTAGTTTTGAGGTACTTACTCCCG
>CAZLJB010000585.1:0-2792 GCA_964559195.1 uncultured Anaerolinea sp.
CAGCCCCCGACCCTCTCCCGCCGAGAGTTTGAATTCAAACTGACAAAAGATGGCCATCGTGGATTTGATGATGCCGGGCCTGAACGGATTGGAAGTGACCAGCTATCCAGGCTTACATTCATAAGATGAAAAGCAATGATGCAGCCGTAAATCCCATGTTGACCCATCGCGAGAACGAGATTTTCGATCTTTACGCAGAAGGTTTTAATAGTTCTCAAATCGCCAAACAGCTATGCATCAGCGCCCGGACCGTTGAAAGGCATCGTTTCAACTTGATGCAAAAATTGGATCTACACTCCCAGAACGAACTGGCAAATTTTGCACTTATGCAAGGTATCCTCGCAAAAAGTAGAATCACAAACTACCAGTTTAGTAAATAGGGGAACGTAGTTTAAATTACGTAATAATACATACGTGACCGTATTTTATGGTGGGGGGATTTAAGTTACTATTACATACGAAGCAAATCTTTGAGAGTTTCTACTACAGCCATGTTGGTATCAAGGCCAATCGAAAATAGTGGCATGTTCTTCAGGTGATAAAGCCGGAGAATATTTTTGGCTATGTCACTACGGAATGAACGCGCATAGAGCAGCGGAATAATGGATGTAAATGATAAATAAAACTGATCGACTGCAAAAAACCGCGAAATTACAGTTATTCAACTAACAGGGGAAAATCAAAGAGGATGGACAGCCGGTACGTTTCAAGCAAAAAACCTGGTTCTATTCTCATCAAGAAAAGAGTTGATTTTCTTACCCGTGTTGAGGCACTTTATGGAGACAGAATATTCTAAACAGGATGTACGTGGGTTTGTTCCAGAAGCCATCTCACCAACAGATCACCTGGGTGTGTTTGGGATGCGGGAACGCGCAGAAATGTTGGCAGGGAATCTTGTAATCGAGCGCGCGCCTGGCAAAGGTATAACGATTATTGTGGAGGTTAACCATGTCGTTTCGGTTGCTGATCGCAGATGATCATGCTGTTTTACGCGCCGGGCTGACGGCTTTGTTGAGTACAGAACCCGATTTGGAGGTAATCGGAGAAGCAGGAGATGATGGGACCACCATAAGAATGGCTATTGAAAAAAGACCAGACCTGGTGCTTATGGACATCAGCATGCCAGAGGCTGGAGGTATCGAAGCAACCCGGCGTATCAGACTGGTAGCGCCAGAGGTGCGGGTGCTGATATTAACCGCGCATGAAGATAAAGGTTTGATGCGGGAAGCCATTCAATCGGGCGCGTTGGGTTATGTTTTGAAACGGGCGGTTTCTTCAGACTTGATCATTGCGATTCACACGGCGCTGCGCGGCGAACTATATATCCATCCAGCCATGTCACGCCTATTATTTCAAGAAAACCCGGCTCCAGCTCCGGTTCCAGGCAAAGCCATGTCCAACACTTTGACATTTCGTGAGATGGATATATTAAAGCTGTTAGCACGCGGTTATACAAACCAGCAGTCCGCTGAAATGCTTAATATCAGCGTGCGCACAATTGAATTTCATCGCGGCAATCTCACATCCAAGCTAAACATACACAGCAGATCAGAATTGATGAAATTTACGGAAGAACATGGCTTGCTCAAGGTTTTGTAGTAAAAGCGCGGTTGTGGAGTCCTTCAATCGAAGTAGTGAATAGAATATTCACAAAATAGTAGTCTTTTGGAATACAAACAATTTACAGATACACAATTCAAAATCGAGAGGATAACATGCCAAAAACAAAGTTACAAATATTAGGCAAAGTCGCATCATTTTTGGTTGGTGCCGTCATGATGTTATTAATTATTATCAGCTGCGCCCCTGCAGCAGAGCAACCACAAGAAAGCGCAGCAGCGCCGCAAGAAATTACAACGGCACCACAAGCAACCGCAACAACCCCACAGGCAAACACAGCCGTGCCAAATGAAACCTATACTATTGTAATTGACCAAGGGAAGCCGTTCGTAGCTGGATTGGCCATTCCAATTGACATCGATATCTTCGACCAGACTGGCAAACCATTCGCCGATTTTGACGCGACCAACTTTGGCAAATATTTATACTATGCTTATGTTGGGGTTGCGCCTCTTGACCTTAGCTCCTTCCAGGCAAATCCGATCCTTGTGGATCCGCAGGTATTTAAGATTAATCTTGGCAGTATGGAAGAGACAAATATGCAGTCGAACGAGGTTATGCAGATGACCCCGCAGGTAACTCCAGAAATGCAGATGACGCCTGAGGGTACGCCACAAATGACTGCCCAAAAAACACTTCCGGAGGGAAATGAAATCATGCCCGTGGTCTTGTTTCCAAAAGAAGGGCAGTACGTAGTCTTTGTGGAATTCACGCCGCGCGGTGGTAAAAAAGTTGTGGTAGCGGCACCGGTTGATGTGGGATCTGCTAAGACACAAGCGGCCAGTTTGACGTCAGACAGCTCGCTTACCCAATCGAGCGGCGCTTTCAAAGTAACCTTGAACCATACTGGCGTGTTTACAGCCGGGCAGCCAGCTATTATTACTTTTGATGTCACAGATGCTCAAGGTAATGTGGTTTCAGAAGCCATCGGTTTGGCCTCGGGAAGTCATTGTGTTGTATATGCGGTTGATGAATCGCTGACATCCTTTATTAGGACGGAGCTGACTGATCCCAAAAAACTACAGTTTTTGGCAACATTTCCAAAACCTGGCAAATATAAAACCTGGTTTGAATTTATGAATAAAACCGAGAAATTCCAGGTGACATTTGTTCTTGAAGTAAAGTAAGACAAACGAGAAAGAAGGCGTTTCGCGTCAGTACTTTTGTGTAAA
>CAZLJB010000586.1:0-2792 GCA_964559195.1 uncultured Anaerolinea sp.
ATCATCCATCAGGAACTGGCGCTTGTTCCATTTCTTTCAATTACTGAAAATATGTTTCTTGGCAACGAGCGCGCCAGAAATGGTGTCATCAATTGGAATGATGCAATTTCCAAAACCAAGGAATTGCTGGACAAGGTCGGGCTGAACGAGTCGCCAAACACCTTGATTACAAACATGGGCGTCGGTAAACAACAGCTGGTTGAAATTGCCAAAGCCCTGGCAAAAAAGGTAAAACTTCTGATTTTGGATGAACCAACTGCCTCGTTAAACGAAACGGACAGCGAGAAACTGCTCGAGCTATTGCTTCAATTCAAAGCCCAGGGTATTTCCTCTATTCTGATCTCCCATAAATTAAGTGAGGTCAATAAAGTGGCCGATTCAATCACCATCCTTCGGGATGGCGCCACCATTGAAACTCTGGATTGCCGCAAAGACAATATTACTGAAGACCGCATCATTCGCGGCATGGTTGGGCGTGATCTGACGCATCGTTTTCCTCCGCGCGATTCAAAAATTGGGGAAACCATTTTTGAGATCCGCGACTGGAACGTATACCACCCCATCCATGAAAACCGCAAAGTCAGCTCAAATGTGAATCTAACCGTCCGCAAGGGCGAAGTTGTAGGTATCTCAGGCTTGATGGGCGCCGGAAGAACAGAACTGGCTATGAGTATTTTTGGCCGCTCTTATGGCACCCGTATCAGTGGTAAAGCCTTTATACATGGGCAAGAAGTCGATATCAGCAGCATTGAAAAAGCCATTAACAGCGGAATCGCCTACGCGACTGAAGACCGCAAAGTTTATGGGCTGGTATTAATCCAGGAAATCAAGGATAACATCACCCTGGCCAACCTGAATGAAATCTCAGATATGAACTTGATCATCAATGAACCCAAGGAAATGACCGTCACCAGTGGATACCGGGAAAAACTGAACATTAAGTGCTCCAGCATCCGGCAGCTGGCGCTTAATCTTTCCGGTGGAAATCAGCAAAAGGTGGTTCTGAGCAAATGGTTGTTTGCCAGCCCAGAAATCCTGATCCTGGATGAACCAACCCGTGGTATCGATGTCGGCGCGAAATACGAAATCTACACCATTATTAACCGTCTGGCCAGTGAAGGCAAAGCTATCATCCTGATTTCTTCTGAATTACCAGAGATTTTGGGAATTTGTGATCGAATTTATATTATGCGGGATGGCAAAATGGTCGGTGAAATGCCAGCCAGGGATGCTTCCCAAGAAATCGTAATGAAATACATCATGACAGAACAACAGGTGGTGAACCAATGAAAACGCTGGCAACACTTTTCAAAAATAATGTTCGCGAATACGGCATGCTGATCGCGCTGATCGTGGTCATGCTGTTCTTCCAGTTCGTTACGAATGGCATTCTTTTCAGGCCTGTGAATATCACCAACCTGGTTCTACAGAACAGCTATGTCATCACCATGGCGCTGGGTATGCTGCTGGTGATTATCTCTGGCTGGATTGATCTGTCGGTCGGATCAGTTGTGGCGGTGGTGGGCGCACTCGCAGGCGTAATGATGGTCAGATATCATGTCGATTGGGTATTAACCGTTGCGATTTGCCTGCTGGTCGGCGCCGCGATTGGTGCCTTCCAGGGCTTCTGGATCGCTTATGTCAGAATTCCAGCCTTCATTGTCACGCTGGCTGGCATGTTGATATTTCGAGGCCTGACCTTCATCCTGCTCCAGGGTGAATCCGTCGGTCCTTTTCCGGTTGGGTTTCAAAAAATAAGCTCCGGGTTTATTCCGGATTTCTTCCAATTCCCCGGGTTTCACATGACTACCATTGTGATTGGGGTACTGCTCTCGATCCTGCTAATCTTTTTGGATTTGCGGGCCAGAAATAACCAGTTAAAATATGGTTTTGAAGTCACGCCCTTCTATTTCTTCATCGTCAAAAATGTGGCGATCACTGCGGCAGTCATGGGCCTGTGCTATTCGATGGCTTCTTACAAAGGCCTGCCCAATGTGTTGGTCTTGCTGTTTGTACTAATTTCACTGTATGCTTTCGTCACCAGCCAGTCGGTCATAGGCCGTCGCATCTATGCCATGGGCGGCAATGAAAAAGCAGCCAAGCTTTCAGGTGTCAATACACCGCGCCTGTTATTCTATACTTTCGTCAACATGGGTGTGCTCGCCGCCCTGGCAGGCATGATCGTTGCGGCCCGCTTAAACAGCTCCACACCCAATGCCGGTGATGGCATGGAATTGGATGTGATTGCCGCTTGCTTCATCGGAGGCGCATCCGCCAGCGGTGGTATCGGTACGGTCATCGGCGCACTGGTCGGGGCTTTTCTAATCGGCGTCTTGAACAATGGCATGTCCATTATGGGCGTCGGGATCGACTGGCAGAAAGTTGTCAAAGGTTTGGTACTTTTGACAGCCGTGCTCTTCGATGTTTACAACAAAAACAAGAACTAACCCGCTAATTTTCAAGTATTCTTTTGAGCAGGCCAATCATTGGCCTGCTCATTTTTTATCCATCTACCCTGAATAATGGTAATTAAGCTACAACCACTAAACACCACTTGCGGGGAAATCTTCGGCACCCGCTGATGCAAACCAGCCGCAGACCTCCGCACGGAAGACAAGGGGGTTCTAGGTGGGCAGGAAACCGCCCACCCAGATTAATTCCTCCAACAAAAATAGCCCCCGCTTTTTACAGCGGGGGCTATTTTAAGAATAACCTTTAGGCTTTTGGAGTGCTTTCTCGTATCACCAGTTCGGTCTTAAGCACCAGCGCTTTACCAGAAAACCGGTTCTCAG
>CAZLJB010000587.1:0-2787 GCA_964559195.1 uncultured Anaerolinea sp.
CGTGTGCCAGGTCTTGGTCGGAGAAAAAGCCCGCGCAGCCGCCGCGCATCTGCAGTACTATCTGGTCGTCGACAAAACAGTCATAACTGAAGAAAAAGAGCAGGTTGTCGCCGCTGCGCGCAAACGAGTTTATGGTAATGTCATAGCGCAGGGTCTGGCCTTCCTTGGGGAGATTCTCCAGGAAAGTTAACGTGCAGTCGAGCAAGCGGTAGACCAGGTGGCCTTTGTTCTCAAAGTCGATCCCGAGGTAGCTGATTAGCATCAGGTCGCACTGACCGGATTCGACCGCCACCGCCCAGGGGATCTGTCCATCGACCGAGTACCAGGCGTTGAGCGGGATATCGTACTCGGTGGTCATCTGCGCGGGCTTGTATTCGCCTAGCTTGGCATCCAGCTTGGTAATTCGGTCAACCAGCAGATAGGGTGGCATGGGCAGTCGCACACGGCGCGAGTATGTATCAATCAGGGCATATTCCGGGCCGAAAACTTCGGCGATGGGGCCGGAAGCGTATTTTAGTAAATCGGCCCGGTCCCAGATAACATTGGCGGGTTTGATCTCATCACGAGTTCCCACATTTTCGTTTCCTGAAGATGGGGCCGGTGCAACTTCGCGTTGAAAGTTAATCAGGCGTTTTAATAGATCAGGGCTGAGGGTCTGTGGGCTGGCACGCAAAAATACATCAGTTGGGGCGGCTTGGGCCGGTAATGCGGGAGAAGTTGTGGGCATAGGACTCTTCAATTCCCTCTTTTGTAGGGAGATGGTGGAGGATGGTGGCTGGTAAATGTCCACCATCTGCGTCTGCCAATCGCGGCGCAGAATGGCTAGTTCGGCGGAAATGTCAGGGACGGCGAAGGCAGGCCGGGCGACGCGACGGGGTAGATTTGCAAAATAAACTCGGTTTTCGTTTGTCAGTAAAGTATCCACCAAACGATCGCCGCCGAAGACGATTCGCTTGAGGAATCCGGGTTTCGTTTTGGGGGCCGAGACATCCCCAAACAAGGGAGACAGGTCGAAGAGGGTATGGTGTGCGGCGAGCTGGGCCAGCAGACGCAGCAGTGCATTCTGGTCGCTTTTTCCCTTTTGATTGATATTCAGCGCCAGATGGGGTTCGCCTCCCAAAATAGTGTCGATCCAGCGCGAACAAGTTCGGTGCGGCCCGAGTTCGACGAAGATGCGTGCGCCATCGTCATGGACGCGGCGAACGAGGCGGGGGAAATCAACCTGCGAACAAGAGGTGGTCGAGACGTTCCTCGCAATGGAAGACATGGTCAGTTCGGTGGGTGCGTAACTGGCGGCGGAGTAACAGGTCACGTCCGTCGTTCCCTGGACCGGCCAGTTGTGCAGAGCATCGAAGCCTGCATATTCCGAGCGCATTGGTTCGCAATGGATGACATGGTCAAACGGGGCGCGCAGCGCATGGCAGCCTAGCCGGGAAATCACCCGCTGGCAGGCGGCGGGGTTACCTGCCAGTACAACTTCGTCCGGGGTGCTGATGATGGCGATATATGCCCGCGGCTCGTCCTGCAAGCATTCGGCCACCTTCTCAACCGGGGACATGAGCACGTAAGTGCACCAGATCGCGTTGTCAGGAATGGAGGCATCCAAGTTCCAGGCCTCGCGGACAGCCAGCTTGGGACCGGCTATGCGGGTCTTGAACAAATCGGAATTGTGCAGGGCTCGCGCGGCTTCGTCGCCATGCGTCCAGATACCCAGCGCCCACATCATGGCGGCCTCGCCCAGGCTGTAGCCGAGCGCGGCGGAGGGCTGGAGCCCAAAAATTTCACGCATTATCAGCGTATAAAGCGTGGCAAAACTGGTTCCCGAGGCAACCATTGAGAGAGGATCGTCAAGAAGGGATTGATCGAGACCTTTAATTTCCGCATCCGAAAGACACGTCGCGTGGCGCTGATAGAGGTTATCGGCGCGCATGGCCAGCGCCGGGTTCTGGGTGATCTGCGCGAAACGCGGGTACAAGCCGGGGAAAAGGCTGAACAGGTCCGAGCCCAGATTGCTGTACGAATTAAACGCGCCGGGATAGACAAAAGCCACCGGACCACGGAGCGGATCGGGTGTGAAGCAGCTGCCTTTGGCAGTCAGCCACCTTTTCTTCGTCTGGAGAGCTTTCGGCACGCCAATCTGGGCCAAAGTTATTTCGCTGCGTAGTTCGGTCACATCGCGGGCGAGGATCATGACCCGGTGGGGCGCGGACAGATTGGCTTGAAAGTTCTCCCAGGCCGTCCGGGCGGCCTGTGGGAAAGAGGTGATTAAGCCGAGATTTATGAGTTGGGTCTGCAGTGTCTCCAAGTCCGGCGCAGCGAGCGGGATCAGCCGCAGGTTTTCGACAGCCTGGTAACTGGCAGACTTTTGCAGAACGATGGGTTCACTTGCGCGGAGAACAAAATGTGCGCAGGTCTGATCGTGGCTCACGACACTGACCGCGGCCACGCGCTGCGCGGCGAGCCAGGGCTGGGACTGTTTCGCAACGGTAAAAGGCAGGGGCTGCCGGGGTGCATCCCAACCGGGGGTGCCGGGGAAATAGCGTTCAGAGAGACAGAGGGCAGTGCGGATCAGGCTGGCAATTCCGGCGGCTACAAAAGTGTGGCCGATCTGGGCCTTGACGCTGCCCATGACAGTGGTTTCTAGAGGCTCTCCGTTAATTTCCCTAACAGAGCTTAAGGATTTTAGCGAATACGCTTCCGCTAGCCCGCACATTTCGACTTCGTCCTGGTAGGGGAACCCGCCCGCGCTGACTTCGAGATAACCGACTTCGTCTGGTCGGAGACCGG
>CAZLJB010000588.1:0-2782 GCA_964559195.1 uncultured Anaerolinea sp.
GTCCGCGCTGGACTCCATCGGGTTTTACCAAAACAAGAGAATGTTCCAAAATTACCTCCATCGAATAATCAAATTATACCGGGCAGGATTTTACCATAACAAAATGGCGTGTCGCATTGTCAGCGATTCACCTGTAGCCTGTAGTAAATAAAAGCTGGATGCTTAGCGCAGCAGGCCTTCGGCTTTGGCGTAGGCGTCCAGAGCTTCCTGCAAGCGGTTGGTGCGGAAGAAGGCATCGCCCAGGGTTTGCCAGATGATGACATCCACCGGATGGCGATAGGCTGCTTCCTGCAGGTCAAAGATGACTTCTTCGAGCAGTTTGCCCTTCCGGATCAATCGGGAATACTCGCTCATGCCATCCTGCAGCTGGTTATTTTTAAGCAGTTCGCGGGCTTTCTGCAAGGACAGCGCGTCTTTTTCGTTGCTGGTTGGAACCGTGCGCACCGGAGACTGTTCTGAGATTGTGGGTTCAGGCGCGGGTGCCAGGATGGATGCAGGAGGCGCAGGAACCGGTTCCGAAGCCGGAACTGTTTCGGCTGGGCTGGCTGGCAGCGGCTCAGGGCTGGCGGCGGTAGGTACTTGCTCTGGCAGCGGCGTCGGAGAGTCGGGCTGGTTGGCGTCGATCGGGTCCTTGAGCCAATCAGGCAGTTCTTCCAGATTCCAGGTTTCGGGTGCGGCTGGCTCTGAGATGGGTGAGAGCCAGATGGCGGGTTGTTCTGTCTGACCGGCTTGCTCGTGCTGGCTTTCCAGGTGTTCGAGCCATTCGGCGATATCGCTGTTTGGCTGGGTTGGGTTGGCTGGAATTTCATTTTCGGGGGTCGAACCGCGCTCCCAGGACATCGATTCACGCGGGGTAGGGTCAGAGAGCAACTCCCAGGAGAGTGGTTTGGTGGGCAGCGGCCCGGCTGGTTCATCCCGGCTGGAAAGCCAATCCGGGGTTTCTGCGGGTTGCTCGGCAGCCGGCGATGGTTCGACCTGGGGCTGCTGGATAGACGGGCTGGAGGTCTCCGTTGTGGGTTGTTCAGAATCAAGCGAAACCGGTTCCCATTGCAAGGTTGGCAGAGATTCGGGTGGGGCAGCTTCGGCCTGTTCTTCATCCAGGCCAGTCGGTGTGGGTTCGGGGGCTGGGGCGGGTTGTTCCCAGGGCATGGGTTCGCTGCTGTTGGCGGCAGAGTGTTCCAGACTGGCGTACCAATCCGATGGCTGCTCAACTTCTGCGGGAGACTGCTCTGGCTGGGTCAGGCTGGCTGGTGCCTGGGTTGGTTCGATGACGGATGGGACAGGATGGGTATTGCCGGTCAGCCAATCGAGCGAAACATCCGGAGCGTCCGGCAATTCCAGGATGGCAGGGTAGGCAGGCGTGGCAGACAGATCCTGCACTGCTGCGGGGTGCTGGGCAGGTTTGCTCAGATCTCCAAGCCAGTCGAAATCATCCTGGACGGTGGCAGGTTCGGAATAACCGGCGGAAGCAGTGCCCAGGTCCTTTAAGTCGGGTTCTGGCATGGCTTCTGAGACTTCAATTTCCGGAGCTGCGACCTCGAAATCTGGCTGGTTGACGGGTTGAATGGGTTGGGTTTGCGCACTCTGGGCCGGCCGGGTGGGTTGGGTATCAGAAATCTGTGTCTCAACCTGGTTCGTTTGAGGCGCTTCGGTTTGACCGGGGAGTTGTGCTTCAGGGTTGGGAGTCAGCCAGGCCAGGGGATCGATCTGGTCCGCCGGAGCGCTTCCGGTATTGGAGAGCAGGGCCGTAAGGGCCGCTTCAGCCTGCGGAGTCTGCCCATCAATCAAGAGTTCGGCCTCACCGCTTGGGTTGGCTGCCGGATAAGCCAGCAGCCCGTAGGCGCTGTCTGGATTCCCGGCTGGCTGGGTGGCTGGTAGGCTGCCGGATACCAGGGCCGCGAGAGCTGCTTCGGCTTCCGGGGTTTGACCATCGATCAGAAGTTCGGCCTCGTTTTCTGCGGTGGGTGGCTGTCCGAAGAATACGTCCGGGGCGACCTCGATAGAATCGGCGGAAGGGTTGATCAATTGGTCAGGGGTCGGTTCCTGAGCTTCAGTTTGCAAAGCCGTACCTGTGTCAGCGGGTTCAAAAACAACTTCATTATGCAGGCTGGGCGAGGGGTTGGTTTCTATTGCCGGTTCCGAATTGGCCCAATTGGGCATGTCCGGAGTTTCTGCCTGGCTGTTTATACTGGCCTGGGTAAGGGATTCGAGCCAGCCAAGGTTGTCATCGTCATCGCTGGCAACAGGCTGCCCGGTCAACCAACTCGTGTCGACCTGCTCAGCAGCCGGGGCGGAAGGGGTTTCTTCTTCAGCGGGCAGGCTGGTGACCCAGCCGGGGGCATTTTCGGTGGAGTCGACGGGTGATGGCATCAGTTCTTCAGGTTTGGCGGTCTGATTTTGGGTCAGCGATTCAAGCCAGCCCAGATTATCATCATCGTCATCACTGGCAGCAGGCTGCCCGGTCAACCAATCCGTGTCGACCTGATCAGCGGCCGGGGTTTCTTCACTGGCGGTTGGCTGGCTGGTGACCCAGCTGGGAGCGTTTTCGGTGCGGTCGGCGGGCGATGTGACCAGTTCTTCGGGTTTGGCGCCCTGTTTCTGGGCCAGCGCTTCGAGCCAGGCCATGGCATCGTCCTGGTCTGAGGCGCTGGTGCCTGGGCCGGAGACCAGCGCAGAGAGGGCGGCTTCGGGGGCGGCCGGGGTTTCTTCACTGGCGGTTGGCTGGCCGGTGACCCAGCTGGGAGCGTTTTCGGTGCGGTCGGCGGGCGATGTGACCAGTTCT
>CAZLJB010000589.1:0-2777 GCA_964559195.1 uncultured Anaerolinea sp.
CAGGGCATTTTCCATGCCAACCAGCACTCGCACCATTTCCCACAGGTTGCCATAAACCGGACGGTGAGCAACGATCGAATAATCGGTATTGTGATAAAGGTTTTCGACTTCTTCTTTTAGCCCTGCAACTCGGATGGGGTCATAAGGATCGGGCCAGTGAAATTTTTTGATGCTTTCTTTGCTCAAGTCCTTGGCCAAAGGCGCTCCGCCCATATCGTAGTAACCCGAGACAAGCCGGTGCTGCAAACCCCACTCATCGGTAAATTCTTTGAAATCACCTTCCATCGGATTTGAAATATAGCTCGCTGGCGGGCGCATATGCACAAAACGAAAATCGGTACCTAATTTATCCAGGACCGGGTTGTAATCTGGGGTTGTGTAGAATCCCACCAGGGTACGGCGCGGCACATCCTGGACACCAAAGTGATCGCGTAAAAGAAGATAGCGTTGCTCGGTTAAATGATTGGCCGATCCCCCAAGAGAAATCGGAACCCGGTCCGGTTCTTTGTGATTGAGCGTGGCTTCTACGCGTTCGCGGGGTGTCATCGTTTCTGGCATGCTGGGCTCCGAATTCAATTTTGTGAATTGCGATTCACTAATATGAATTATAATAGCATGCAGAAACTCGAAAGTCAATAGTTTTAATTTCTGATTTGAAAATTGGTTATCATGATGACTTGTGCTGCTGCGCAAAGCAAGCGATTCGGTCCACATTTGTCCAGATATCCAGGTTCGGGCACGATGTACCGTAGATTGCCAGGTCTGCTCTTCGGCGCCCAGGTGGCGATTGAGAGTTAAGCTTTGATCAAGTATTCTGGTTCAGGAGTGAATGGAATTTGCAGAGTTGATCGCCAAACGCTAGAGTGTGCGAGCTTACCGCCCGGGCATCATTGAAGATGAAAAGGGTCCTTCCCAGGTTAGCGGGGGAAAATAATTAATCTGGGCTGCCTGTGGCGTGTGCGTAACAAGCGCAGTAATTGAAGTGTCAATATTCGGGCAATTTTGATATATTATCTCAGCTCGTCCCTTCAGAATAAATCCGTTAGCGAATTCGCTTTCTGGAAGACGAATCGCTCAAGCGCCTGCGTAAAACATCCAAACCAGTACTTGCTGTAATTTCTGGTGGAATAGTGTAAGTTAATTCCGGATCAACAATGGCAAGTAAGGGGGAACATCATGGGGCTATTGAGGTTGGAAATTCTAAAAACATGGACCTCAAAAACTCTAATCTTGTGGTTATGGCAGGTCAGGATTGATCGCCATTTTGATGACTTCTCCGGCGATCATTTTCTTAAGGGCAGTCTCCAGCCCTTCCAGGGGCAGTTCTCCTGAGATAAGGGACTGTACATCCACTTCTTCGCTGGTGATCAGGCGAAAAGCTTCGCGCGCATCCACTGCCGTGCCGCCATGCGAGTTATACAGCGTGATTGCGCCATAATGAATCAGGGCCGAATCCAGCGTGATCTTTGTGCCACTGGGCAGCCCGCCGAACCACAGCACCCGTCCGCCTCGGCGCACCGCCTGAACTGCATTTTCCCAGGTAGAAAGCGAACCCGCGCATTCGATGACCACATCCGCACCCCTGCCACCCGTCAGGTCTCGGATGGCCGTCACAGTGTCGGTGTCTTTGGCGTTTATAATCGCGTCGGCCCCCATCCTTGCCGCAGCTTGCAAGCGCATCTGGCTGTGCCCAACGGCGATCACTCGCTCCGCCCCGGCCAGCAGCGCCATTTGCTGGTGCATCAATCCAACCGCTCCACCCGCGCCAAGGATGGCGACTGTCTCACCCGGCTGGATGGCGATAATACGCTGGCCGCCCACCACAGTGACCAGCGGCTCGACAATTGCCGCCTGTGCGTATGAGATGTGGGCCGGGATTTCAAATGTTGTCCGCTTGACAATCGAAGCCGGAATTATCATATATTCGGAAAAGGCACCAAAATTGTAGACCAGGTTTTCGCACAGGTTGCCCTGGCCGTGTTGGCAGAAAAAACATTCTCCGCACTCGGCAAAAACATTGGCCGTGACTCGCATCCCGGCATGGAACGTCTGCGTTCCAGCTCCAACTTTAACAACATCTCCGCCAAATTCATGCCCGAAAGCAAAAGGTGGCGGAAACTTCGGATGGCCGCGCCGGTAGGTTTTTACATCTGTGCCACAGGTGGTGGCAGCCCGCACGCGCACGAGCAGTTCGCCCGCTTGCGGTTCCGGGATCGGTACCAGGCGTAATTCGACCTGTTCAGGGCCTAAATAGACAACGGCTCTCATTGTATCTGCTAACATGGCTAGCTCCCCAAAGTAAAATTTGACAAAGGCTGTGCCTGGATTTATAATACTCACATATGTGATATTGTACTCACAATTGTGAAAAGGAGCAAGGGCCATGTCACCCAAACTGCAACTTGCAATCGACAGCCTGGATTTCAACCACGCGCTTGAGTTAGCCCGCCTGACCTCAGACTATGTGGATATCATCGAAGCTGGCACCCCGCTGATTAAGTCAGTTGGGATGGAAATCGTTAGAAAACTGCGCGCAAGCTATCCGAATAAGCTGATCCTGGCTGACCTTAAATCGAGTGATGTGGGTGCGTATGAAGCCAACATGGCTTTTGAAGCCGGCGCCGATGTGGTCACCACCCAGGGCATCACCACTTTTGCGACCATCGTCGAAGTTCAACGCGAAGCGGATAAATGGAAACGCCGCGCCGAAGTGGATATGACCGGTGTGCGAGATGTACTGACCCGTGCGCGCGAGGTCAAAGCGCGGGGCGTCAGTC
>CAZLJB010000590.1:0-2764 GCA_964559195.1 uncultured Anaerolinea sp.
GACCAGTTGGAGCAGAGAGGGGCGGAGCATCCTCGCCAGGTTCTGGCGGAGCAGTCAGGTCGCGGACCTGGGCAAGGCGCTGAGAAAGATCGGGGGGCAGGTGGCCCCGTTCGACCAGTTCGGCCTGGATTAGTCGTGGAGAAGGCAGGTCAGCGGCAGGGTCGCGATCGGTGTGCAGGGCCAGCAGCGCTGTGAGACTCCAACCCAAGCTTTCGCGCAGCGGATGGGTCATTTCCTCGGGGAAGCCACCTTTGAGCAGAACCTCAGCCAGCGCGAGGCGTTTTTCGGCGAATGCCAGCCCGGTGTTGGTTTTTTTGCGTCGGGATTCGATCAGACTGGAGTCGCTCACCGACCCGGAAGGCAGGCTGACGGCATGGTAGGCAACTTCATCCGGGACGGGGGCCGCTGCCAGGGCGGGTAGAAAGGCCGAAAGAGCGCGGAATCCCTCGCTATCCATCAAGTGAAGTTGTGGCGCACCATCCACATAATATTCGGCGATGACGTTTTCCACCATCGGACGCAAGGCGGTTGGCGCACCGGATACGACGATCAGGATGCCCTCGCCGCTGGCTCCCGGCATGGCAGGCGCTTTGCGGATAAGTTGAACTTTTCCCGGGAGGCGGTCGAGCAGCAACGCGGCAAAGTCTTTTAAGCTGAGGACTTCCACCGGCTGACGCGCTTCAACTTCGACAGGCTTAGCTACTTCAGGAGCCGCTTCGCTGCTTGGGGCCAAATCCAGTTCCACTTCGGCAGGGGTTTTCAAAAGTTCGCCCAGCTTTTGCAGCAGGCTTTGGCCTGTATCCGCAAACTTGATCGAAGTGGGCGATTCATCGGAGCCGAAAACGCTGGCAAAGACGTTTTTCTTGGCAGCCAAGGTGTCGAGCATCCGTTCCTCGATGGTGCCTTTGGCAATCAGGTTGATGACCTGCACCGAAGAACGCTGTCCATGCCGGTGGGCCCGGGCAATACGCTGTTCAAGCACAGCAGGGTTCCAGGGCAGGTCAAGATTGATGACCAGGCTGGCGGCTTGCAGGTTAAGTCCCACGCCGCCCGCATCGGTGGAGAGAAAGACGCGGCAGTGGGGGTCGTCGAAAAACTGTTGGATAAGTTCACCGCGTTTGGCACTCGGTACATCGCCGGTTAATTTGACGTAGCCCAGGCCCACACGCTGAATAATGGGTTCGGTGAGAGCCAGCATGGTGGCCCACTGGCTGAAAACGACGGCTTTGTGGCCGTTACTGGCAATGTTTTCGACCAGGATTTCCTCCAGTTCGCCCAGTTTGGGGCCTGTGCTTTCATGCTCTTTCTGGGGCAGTTCTTTATCGTGCAGGGCCAGGGCGTCACAGATCAGGCGCATTTTGATCAGGCACATCAGCAGGATTTCACGCTCTTTGGGGTTAAGCGGCACGCGATAAGATTTGGCAATCAGTTTGGCGAGCGTTTCTTTAAACTCGTTGTAGGGCTTCCACTGCGGGTCGGTCATTTCAACGAAGTAATTGTTATCGGTGCGGGGTGGCAGGTCTTTGAGCACTTCGTCGCGGGTACGGCGCAGGACGTAGGGGGCAATGATGACGCGAAACTGGTCGAGGTTTTTGTAGCCGAGCACCTTATAGGTTTTGTTGGGGCGTTTTTCGAGATCATAGAATTGGTCGTTAAAATGCCAGAGCGGGCCAAGAATGCGCGGGTCGAGGAACTGGAAGATACTATAGAGTTCATCGATGCGGTTTTCGAGCGGGGTGCCAGTCAGAACAAACGCGTAGCGGCTGGGCAGGGCTTTGACCATCTGGGCGGTCTTGGCGCGCCAGTTTTTAATACGCTGTGCTTCGTCAAGGATGATCAAGTCGGGGCGCAGTTTAAGCAGTTCGTCCTGGTCGAAGCGCACCAGTTCGTAGTTAATAATTTTGAAAAAAGAGGCCTCATGATACAGTTTGCGGCGTTCGAGCAGATTACCTTCCACAACGGTGACTGGCAGCGAAGTGAAACGGCGGATTTCGCGCGCCCACTGGTATTTGAGCGAGGCCGGGCAAATGATAACCACCTTCTGGATGTCCCGCATTTCCTTGAGCAGCGCGGCCGCAGCAATCGCCTGAACGGTTTTGCCCAGGCCCATGTCGTCGGCCAGCATGGCGCGGCCGCCAAAAGCCAGGTGCATGGCGCCTTGTTCCTGGTACGGGTAAAGCTTGGTGGAAAGCACGTCGAAGCTGCGGCGTCCGCGTTTCACCTGATCCAGGAACCATTCCTTTTGCTGCTGCACTGCCTCGCGGTCTTGCAAGAGTGCCAGGTGTTCACGAACGGTTTCGGCGATGCTGACCAATGAGCGTTCTTGCGGCGGCAGGAGTTCGATGGCAGCGAACAAGGAAGGGAGAACCTGCAAGGGCGCGCCGACCAAAGCCCCAGCAGGGTCGAAATAGCGGTTAAGCAGTTCCTTCACCGGCACAGAGTCTGGGAATGGCAGCACAATCCGCACGGTGAGATCCGCGCCGTAGTGGAGATAAACCTGCGTGCCGCGCGGGCGCTCCTTGACAAGTTGTTCCAGCTTTTTGTCGTACTCCATCCTCAGATAAATCAACACACCCTCGATATGTTTGCAGGTACCGATCAGATTCGTCTTGTAATCGGGGCAGGTGCAGGAATTTTGCATCTCGTCCAGCGAGCGGATTTCCACCCGATATACGCGCCCGCTGACCGATTTGACCTCGAACTGGCTGAATACCGGATGGCTGCCTTTGTTGGCAATCTTGAGAATCTCTTCACGCGCGCGTTC
>CAZLJB010000591.1:0-2759 GCA_964559195.1 uncultured Anaerolinea sp.
GGGCTTTAAGCTGCCGGCAGTTCCCGTTTTTTCCTTACGTCACATCCGACTACCGGTTTATTGGGCTGGCTTACGATTGGGAATTTGAAAAAACCTGCTGGGTGATCAGCAATCCAGCCGCAGTGACGGAAACCTACCGTCAGCAATTTATGGAGACACACGACCGTCTCTTTGCTTTTTCACAGGAGATTTTTGAGAGTTATCAGCTTCATTCAGAGCACATGCGCACACACTTCGCCCGCCTGCGCCGCCGCATTCCACTCTTACACCGTAACGGAGGCTATCACTTGATCAGCCCGGGCAGTGAGAGAATGACACGGGTAAATATTGAAAAACTGCCACGCTTTGAGCCGGTTCATATCAACGGCTAATCAATTTGCCAGGTCACAGTTAAATCGATGAATCTTTCAAAAGACGATAACATAAAACAGCCCTGAAAAATCAGGGCTGTTTTATGTTAGTTCAAAAATACTGATGCTCTCGATGTGGTAAGTTTGTGGAAAGAGATCGAAAGGTGTGACCTGCTTGAGTTGGTATCCACCAGCCAGCAGACGGGCGGCATCCCGCGCCAACGTGGATGGATCACAGGAGACATACGCCAGGGTTTTCGGGGCAAGCCTGAGCAGCGCATCCAGCACAGCCTTATCCAACCCGGCCCGTGGCGGATCAACAATCGCCAAATCCACTTTCACCTTTAGAGACGGCAGGATTTCCTGAGCCAGCCCTTCATACAGCTCCACATTTTCAAATTCATCCAAATTGATTATAAAATCCTGGCAGGCCGAAGCTGCCGCTTCAATTCCTATCAGCCTGGCTACATTGGGTGCAAAAAAAGCGCTAAAAAGGCCCGCCCCGCAGTATACATCCAATAAGGTACTGGTTTCCGAAACAGGCAAATTCTCGAGCAAGTGTGCCACCATCCTGCCAGCCATGCCCGTGTTGACCTGGAAAAAGGAGGCTGCCGAAACCTTGAACAAACGCTCCATCACCTGCATGACAATATGCCCATCACCAGCCAACACAACACTGTCTCCCCCCGCTTCTGTCAAATGGACCACCGAAATTCCAGCTTCTGTCTCCATTTCTGGCGGGGAAACTTCATCGGATTCAAGCACAAGCAGCAGGTCATCATTCACCCCACAGCGCAGTGAAACCCGTTCAACAGGAGAATCGGCTTCAAACTCCAGGGTTGGCCAGAGCGAATTGATAGCTGATTCAGGTAAGAAACATTCTTTGACCGGAATAAGCTCTTCAGGATTGGAAGCAGCGATAAATCCAAGAACGCCACTTTGATCAAGATGAAACTGAACATTATTCCGATAATTCCATTCGTACTGCGCAGCCACAGCAGCCTGTACGGGCGGATTTTGAATTTTTCCGATCCGGGTCAGCTGGTCTATCAATATTTCCTGTTTTAGGCGAAGCTGTTTGGCATAAGACAAATGCTGGTAATGGCAGCCGCCACAAACCCCAAAATACTGGCAGCGTGGTGAAATGCGATCAGGAGAGGCTTTCACCACCTCAATCAATTCCGCGCGCGCAAAATTTTTCCGATCATCCACAATACGAACCCGAACTGTTTCACCCGAAAGCGCAAAAGGAACGAAAACCGCCCGGCCATCATAACGGCCGATGGCTTCGCCACCATAGCTGAGTGCTGTAAGAACAATTTCGACCGGTTTGTCCATTGGCAATAAAGGGGCGGTTTGCAAACCGCCCCTTGCTGTTCAAATCAACCACGGTATTCAGCCGCGCATGCGAAACTGGTTTTACGGATTTTCGCTAATTTTAGTTGCTTATTGAAGCGCCCCACACACCTGTGCTTCAATAATTAACATTTCTGCGTCCGTTTTTATACACAGGGGCTTGCCATGAACAAAAGGCAAACTGGCTTGCAGTTACCGCATCGCAACCAGCGCTGGATTTATAACCGCACCAGTCTGGTTGCGAGGTTTATTTTCTTACTTGATGAAAAAGGAAAGCGCAATCAGAATTACAAAAAACCCTGCCGCCAGGGTGCCGATTCGCTTTAATTCCTGCCGGGTGGTGGAATAATCCGGGTTGAATTCCTGTCCGACAGTGCCACGTTGAATCCCAGCAAATGTTGGGCTGGACTTGGTTGCAACACTTCTATTTTTCTTGGCCATTTTTTAACTCCTAAGGATTTTGTAATACAGCGGATACAACGATCCTCTGTTTATCGATCAGGTAAGGATAACACGAGATCAGCGTCACAGTGGAATTGGTTGTGGAAGCCATCACATCCACGCGTGTGGGTTCCACAGTCTGGGTACCCGTGATGACGTAATTAAATTGGCGGGCACTTGTGTAAAGAATAACCACATCGCCCGGCTGAAGCCTATCCAGATGGCGGAAGATTTCGCCAAAAATATCGTTGTGCGCGGAAAAAACGACATTTCCATTTTCGCCAGGATTGGGTGTGCCCAGATGCTGGGCAACACCTTTCTTGAGTTGTTCCCAACCATCGCCCTGTACAATGGGTGCATCGACACTGATGGCAGGAATCTGAATGCGAACTGCCTGTAGAGCACTGGCTGTAGGCACCGGCACATTTTCCAGGGCTGGCACCAACGCACGCAAATGTTCGGGAATTTCAGCATCATTTGGTTGGGCGCCCTGGGCTGAATTGGGAGGCGTATGCCCGGATGGCAGCACAACTGCCGTGATCAAAGCGGTTGGCAATGCGGTGGGTGGCTGGATGGCCGCCACCGCTTCCTGATTCAGCGTCTTCAAAATAG
>CAZLJB010000592.1:0-2757 GCA_964559195.1 uncultured Anaerolinea sp.
GCTGATGCTTACGCAGGCAGGTGCCATGCTGCTGGCTTTTGTTTTGGCTGTTTTGACATATACAGGTGTTGTCCGGGAATGGCATGTAATAATCTTGGCTGCATTATTGGGAGTGGTGAATTCCTTTGACGCTCCCGGGCGCCAGGCATTTCTACCTGAAATGGTCGGAAAAGAAGATTTGCCAAATGCGATTGCATTAAATTCAATCATGTTCAACATTGCACGCGTGATTGGTCCAGCATTAGCCGGGCTTTTACTGGCAATTATTGGCGCCGCCTGGTGTTTCACTCTGAATGGGATCTCATTCCTGGCTGTACTAATCGGATTAGGTTTGATGAAGCTGCCTCCCCACAAAGCTCCCATTATTGCTGAATCAGCATGGAATCAATTGGTAGGCGGTTTTCAATATGTGGTGAAAAACAGTGAAATGTCAGCGCTGATTTTACTTTCGCTTGTTTTTAGCATTTTTGGGATTTCGTATGCAACTTTACTGCCGGCTTTTGTGGAAAAAGTGCTCCACCAGGGTGCCATGGCTTTTGGATGGGTGAATGCGGCCTCTGGATTGGGGGCTATCACAGGAGCTTTTTTATTGGCACATCGTGTTAGCAATGGCAGGCGTGGTCAATGGTTAGTAATAACCAACATTGCGTTTCCTATCATTTTGATAGCCTTTTCATTTACTTCAATTTATCCGATATCACTACTCCTGGCCTATGGTTTGGGGGCAGGTTTTATGGTGCAGTTCACCACCCTCAATACCTTACTGCAAACCCGGGTGGAAGACAAATTTCGCGGTCGGGTGATGGGTATATATTCTATTACTTTCTTTGGTTTTTCTCCTTTTGGAAATTTACTGATTGGCTTCCTTGGCGAAAAGCTGGGCCTGGGTATTGCGATGACACTCTTTGCCATCTGTTCACTGATTCTCTCACGACTGGTCCTATTAAAAACCCCTGAAATTCAAAAATTATATTAAGGCAAAATAAAAATCCATGAATAATCTTTACAAGCTTCTGCCGTTCATCAAGCCGTATTGGAGACGTTCTTTTATTGCCTTGGTTTTACTGACATCCCTGGTATTTCTTGATCTCTCGCTTCCGCGTTTGATCCAACGGATTATTGATCAGGGAATATTGGCAAACAATCAACAGGTTGTGCTCCAGACTGCTTTGTTGATGATCGGCATCTCAATTGTCAGTACGTTGATTGCAATTGGCAACAATATATTATCTGTCCAGGTTGGTGAAAGCATTGCTCGCGATCTACGTGATGCGCTTTTTACGCGCATCCAAACTTTTTCTTATGGCAATCTCGATGAGCAAAAAACAGGTCAACTGATGGTGAGATTGACCAGCGATACCACTGCGGTCCAGCGGGTTGCCCAAATTTCATTACGAATTGGAACGCGTGCCCCGCTGCTGATGATTGGCAGTTTAGTATTGATGGTTAGCACGAATTTAGATCTGGCTTTGACCATGCTGCCTCTCTTGGTGATCACGTCCATTATCATTGTGTATTTTGTAATAAAAATGGAACCGCTTTTTCAGTCAGTTCAGCAAAAACTAGATCGTCTAAATACAGTTTTGCAGGAAAATACTGCTGGAGCACGTCTGGTAAAAGCTTTTGTGCGTGCGGATTTTGAGGGCAAGCGTTTCGAAAGTGCGAATGAGGCCTATACTGATCACTCAGTAAGGGTAATGAAAATCATGTCCAGTATGTCACCGATATTGACTATGTGTGTGAACATCGGTATGGTGATCGTCATTTGGGCTGGAGGCATGCAGGCGATCCGTGGCGAATTAACGGTTGGTCAAATTGTGGCTTTCACAAATTACTTATTAACTACCATGGGTCCCTTGACCATGATGACTATGCTTTCTAATACATGGGCAAGCGGGATTGCATCAGCGAAACGCGTCAATGAAGTGCTCGATACGGTTTCTGATGTCCAGGATGACCCAGAAGCAATTAATATGCCAGCAATAACAAAAGGTGGTTTAGTCTTTGAACATGTTTCGTTCCATTACATGGGAAATCAAGCCGAACCGGTGTTGGAAGATATTAATTTGATCATTGAGCCTGGGAAAACTGTTGCCATCCTGGGATCGACGGGTGCCGGTAAAACCACTTTGGTAAATCTGGTGCCACGTTTTTATGATGTTTCGGCTGGACGCATTTTGCTGGATGGCATGGATATTCGCCAGATTAAACAAGATGCACTCCTCGCCCAAATCGGGATTGTGCCTCAGGAGACGATATTATTTTCTGGAACTGTGCGAGATAATATTCGTTATGGGCTCCCGACTGCCAGTGACGAAGATGTCATCACTGCGGCGAAAGCGGCTCAGGCTCACAATTTTATTCAGGAATTTACGCAAGGTTATGAGACCCATGTTGAAGAACGCGGTAGCAACCTTTCCGGTGGGCAAAAACAGCGTATAGCCATTGCGCGTGCATTGCTTACAAATCCAAAAATCCTGATTCTGGATGACAGTACCAGCTCAGTGGATGTGGAAACAGAGACAAAAATTCAGGATGCCCTGGCACTAAAAATGCATCATCAGACAAATTCGCAGGTAAGTGCTGGTATGACATCGTTGGTGGTAGCTCAACGCATCAGCACCGTCTTGAAGGCAGATAAGATTGTTGTGCTGGATAATGGCCGTATTGCCGCAGAAGGTACGCATCAAGAATTGATCCAGTCCAGCTCCATTTACCAGGAAATATACGAGTCACAGTTGGGAACTGGATTTCGAA
>CAZLJB010000593.1:0-2756 GCA_964559195.1 uncultured Anaerolinea sp.
CTACACGGCTCTGAACACTCTTTCCCTACACGACGCTCTTCCGATCTGCTGTGGGAACAGCTTAAAGACTTCGTCGTCATGCTGTTAATCATCGCATCCGTCATCTCCATCTCCTTGGGTGAGATTGTGGAGGCCGCCGCCATCCTGGCCATTGTAGTGCTTAATGCGGTGCTTGGCATCGTCCAGGAGCGCCGTGCAGAGCAAGCCCTGGCCGCCCTGAAAAAGCTGGCAGCCCCTGAAGCGCACGTGCTGCGTGATGGACAGCATCTGACCATCCCCGGGCGTGAGCTCGTCCCCGGGGATATCGTCTATCTGGAAGCCGGAAACTTCGTGCCCGCTGATCTGCGCCTGCTGGAAGCCGTCAACCTGCGCGTGGAGGAAGCTTCACTGACCGGCGAATCTTTGGCCGTCCAGAAAAACGCCACCATGCAGTTGGAACCTGGCGCCCCACTCGGAGATCGCAAAAACTCAGCCTTCATGGGCACCACGGTATCCTATGGGCGCGGGCGCGCTGTCGTCACCGGCACAGGCATGCAAACCCAGCTTGGGCTGATTGCCAGCCTGCTCCAAAGTGTCGAAACCGAGCAAACCCCGCTTCAGCGCCGGCTGAACGAGCTTGGTAAAACCCTCAGCCTGGCCGCGCTCTTCCTGGTGGCACTGGTCTTCCTGGTGGCCATCTTTTACGATACCGACCTGGCCCTGCTCTTCAGCGCCCCACTGACCTACTTCAGCCAGTTTGCCAAACCGCTGACGGACGCGTTTCTGATCGCAGTCAGCCTGGCCATCGCCGCCGTCCCAGAAGGGCTGCCCGCCGTCGTTACCATCAGCCTGGCGCTCGGCATGCAGGAAATGATCCACCGGCACGCCCTCATTCGCAAACTGTCTTCGGTCGAAACCCTAGGCTCTGCCACCACCATTTGTTCTGATAAAACCGGCACCCTGACCCAAAACGAAATGACTGTCACACGCCTGTGGGCCGCCAACCAATTTATCGAGGTGACCGGCACCGGGTACTCTCCCATCGGCGAATTCAAACTGGCCGGTAAAACCATCCAGATCAGCAATTATCCGGCCATTCTGACAGCCCTGTGGTTGGGCGTGATCAATAACGATGCCGAAATCGCGACTGGACCCGATGCGAACCAGGTGGTGGGGGACCCAACCGAAGCCGCCCTGATTGTGGCAGCCGAAAAAGCCGGCAGCCTGCACCAGGCTTTGGACGAAGCCTATCCGCGTGAAAACGAGGTGCCCTTCGACTCGGAACGCAAACGCATGATCACTATTCACACCGTTGCCGCACCCAGCCCAAGCGACCCTTCACCCTTTCATAACAATACCCACAAGAACTGGCGCGTGATCGCGGTCAAAGGTGCACCAGACGTGGTGCTCAAACTTTGTAAATTTCATCAAGCCATGGACGACCAACCGGCCGCGCTGGATCAGACCGCCCGCCAGGCCATCCTGGACGCCAATGACGCCATGACACAGGATGCACTGCGCGTACTGGGAGTGGCTTACCGGGTGGTACCAGACATCGCCGGCGAATTCAGCCCGGAAAACCTTGAACAGGAGCTGGTTTTTGTCGGGTTGATCGGCATGATCGATCCGCCGCGCGAGGAAGTCAAGATTGCCCTGGCCTCCGCCCGCCATGCCGGCATCCGCACCATCATGATCACAGGCGATTTCCCCAACACCGCCCGCGCCATTGCCGAAGCCATCGGATTGCTGCGCCCCGGCAAAAAAGTCATGACCGGTGCCGAGCTGGACAGCCTCAGCGATACAGAACTGGTCAATCTGATCGAAGATACGGATGTCTTCGCACGGGTTTCCCCGGAACACAAGCTGCGCATCGTGGATGCCCTGCAGGCCAATAATGAGGTGGTGGCTATGACCGGGGATGGTGTCAACGACGCCCCGGCCATCAAACGCGCCGACATCGGTATCGCCATGGGCATCACCGGTACGGATGTGGCCAAACAAACAGCCGACATGGTGTTGACCGATGACAACTACGCCAGCATCGTCTCGGCCGTGGCGCAGGGTCGCATTATTTATGGCAATATTCGCAAATTCGTTTTCTTCCTGCTCTCCTCCAATGTGGCCGAGATCATGATCATCTTCCTGGCCACCCTGGCCGGTCTGCCAACCCCACTGACTGCCATCCAACTGCTCTGGCTCAACCTGATCACCGATGGCGCGCCCGCCCTGGCCCTGGCCATGGAAAAAGGCGACCCGGATATCATGGATCGCAAGCCGCGTCCCAGGCAGGAGCCCATTATCAACGCTTCCATGCGCACCGGCATCATCATCCAAACCTTTGCCCAGACCGGTGCCGTGCTGACTGCCTTTGGCCTGGGCCTGCTCTGGGAACTGGGCAGCCTGGGTCACCTGCCAGCTGCCGGTCAGAACGGGCTGACCTTCCTGCTCGGCTTCAACTGGCGCAGTGTGGATCTGGATGTTCTGCGCACCGCCGAGACTATGGCCTTCCTGACAC
This sequence comes from uncultured Anaerolinea sp., assembly GCA_964559195.1. Classification (GTDB taxonomy): domain Bacteria; phylum Chloroflexota; class Anaerolineae; order Anaerolineales; family Villigracilaceae; genus UBA5195. The sequence continues at coordinate 2,495 of CAZLJB010000593.1, forward strand.
TCTCGTTCTGCGAACTCTTCCGAGCCTACACTGTCCGCTCAGAACGCGCCTCCATCTTCCAAATTGGGGTCTTCTCCAATAAATGGATGCAGTCTGCCGTGGGGCTCTCACTGGTTCTTCTGCTGCTGGTGTGCGTGGTGCCCTTCCTGCAAAACATCTTCAACACCCATTGGCTGTCTGGAATGGAATGGGGGATCGTACTTGGTCTGGGCATCGTGCCCGCCATCGCAGAAGAGATTACCAAGTTTTTCCTGAGAAGATC
>CAZLJB010000594.1:0-2741 GCA_964559195.1 uncultured Anaerolinea sp.
ATCTGGTAATTTCCCCCGGGCCCGGAAAGCCATTGACTGACAGTGGAATTTCTCCGGCAGCAATGCTTTACTTCACAGGAAAAATCCCTATTCTAGGTGTATGCCTCGGGCATCAATGCCTTGCCGCTATATATGGTGGCCGTGTTGATAGAGCACCCAAACTAATGCACGGAAAAACTTCCGCTATTCAACATAACGGGCTGGGCATATTCAAAGATATCCCTTCACCATTTGAAGCAATGCGTTATCACTCACTTGTTGTTTATCCACCTAGCCCTTCAGAACTTGAGGTCACTGCCACTACTCCAGATGGCGAGATAATGGGACTAAAACACAAAGAATGCCCAACCTTTGGGGTGCAATTTCATCCCGAATCAATTTTGACTGAGCACGGTAAGCAATTGCTTCATAATTTTTTGAATATATAAATCAATTATTAGCCCAAAACCTTATAACAAGGAATGGGATATTATTTGGAGACTAATTTTATGCTCAAGCCATTTATTGCCAAAGTTATTAATATCCAGAATCTCACGTCTGACGAAGCCGAAGCTGCAATGACAATCATCATGACTGGACAGGCTACAAACTCACAAATTGGAGCTTATCTGGTAGCTTTAAGAATGAAAGGTGAAACAGTTGAAGAAATTACCGGATCGGTCCGTGCCATGCGCGCGGTTGCATTAAAAGTAATTATCTCTGATCGCTCGACTCCAGTTTATGATATTGTGGGAACCGGAGGGGATGGAGCAAATACTTTCAATATCTCAACCGCAGCCGCTTTTGTGGTTGCCGGCTGTGGTCGCCGTATAGCAAAACACGGTAACCGAGCAGCCTCATCACAATGTGGAAGTGCGGATGTTTTAGCCGCTTTAGGATTAAATTTAGATTTGACACCAGAGCAGGTCGGGAAAGCAATTGATGAAATTGGAATCGGTTTTATGTTCGCTCCGAAATTTCATCCGGCTATGAAATATGCCGTTGGACCTCGCAAAGAAATTGGTCAGCGAACAATTTTTAATTTACTGGGACCGTTAACAAATCCAGCAGGTGCTAACATTCAGTTGACGGGGGTCTATTCTGCATCTCTCACTGAACCATTGGCCCATGTATTAGCCGACCTTGGCAGCCTGGCTGCGATGGTAATCCATGGTGCTGGTGGAACAGATGAACTTAATACATGTGGAATTAATCGCATCAGCCATCTTAAAAATGGCAAGATCAGCACTTACGATCTTGATCCAAGAAAATTAGGGATGCCATCCGCTTCAATTTCAGAATTGGGTGGGGGCAATCCAGACGAATCGGCTCAACTTATGCGAGCAATATTAGGAAATAAATTAATGGATGCCCGTAGAAATGCAGTTGTGCTTAACGCAGCCGCCGTTTTGTCTGCTGAAACAAATGATTTAGATGCAGCAATTATTGAAGCAAATAATGCAATCGAATGCGGAGCTGCCCTGGTAAAACTAAATTCATTAATTAATTTTAGCCAATCCTTTATTCAAACCCCAATAGAATGAACAATATTCTCGGAAAAATTATTGCTCAAAAAAGGGTAGAAGTCGCAAATCTCAACTTGGCTGATCTTCGATTCGCTGCCGAAAAGAGCCCGACCCCACGCGACTTCAACCTGGCCATTCGAACATCCAACCACAGTAAAAAATGTAGCCTAATAGCAGAATTAAAACGCGCTTCCCCATCAAAAGGAATTCTGGCCCCGCATCTTGATTTAATTCAAGTTGCAGATGTTTATATGGAAAACGGCGCAGCCGCAATCAGCGTGCTAACAGATGAAAAGTTTTTCGGTGGTAGTTTGCAAACTCTTCATGAACTTCGCTTTTCCAGGCAATCCAAAGTTCCATTGTTAAGAAAAGATTTTGTGATTGATCAAGCTCAAATTTATGAAGCTCGGGTATACGGCGCAGATGCAATTCTATTAATTCTGGCTGCAATTCAGGATGATTCCATGTTAAGTTATTTACATGCCTGTGCACAAAACATCGGTCTTTCAGTTCTGGTAGAGGTTCACGATGAAAATGAAATTGAACGAGCTCTTCATCTGGAAGGAATTCAGACGATAGGAATAAACAATCGAAACCTCTCCAATTTCGATGTCTCTCTAGAAACTACAAAACGGTTGCGACCATTAATACCAACCGGTATCACAGTTGTAGCCGAGTCAGGAATATTTAATTCAGCCGATGTAACCTTATTAGCAGAAAGCAACATTGACGCAATCCTAGTTGGCGAGGCTTTGGTTACATCACCCAATATCGCTGCAAAAGTACGGGAACTATCCGGAATATAAAAGAGAAGGAATGACGACGATAAAGTTTTGTGGTATTACGCGGTTATGTGATGCTCTTGCAGCCATCGACGCAGGCGCAGATATGCTTGGTTTTAACTTTTACCCACCATCGCCTCGCTCGATATTGCCTATGGATTGTAAAAAAATCACTTCACGATTATCCAAAGACTATTCACATATTATTCTGGTTGGGGTATTTGTAAACATGCCCAACCAAGAGATCGCCAAAATAACCGATGACTGCGGATTACAACTGGTTCAGTTGCATGGAGATGAACCACCTGAACTTTTAGCAAAACTGCCTTGTAAGGCATATAAAGCATTTCGTGGCACTCCATCAGAATCAGTAATCAAAGAATACACCAATTTATCCAATAATGACTCCACTGCAAAAAGTATGCGACAAAACTCGTCGGAATTGCACCCTCCT
>CAZLJB010000595.1:0-2739 GCA_964559195.1 uncultured Anaerolinea sp.
GAAAATAATCAAAAATGGGCTGGTATTGATCTTGTCTTTCTGCCTTGTCCCATTTTGGCTGACAAACTAAACGGCAGGTGAGCATATGGTCAACAATAACAATATCTTTTCCAATAATTTCCCACAAGTTAATGATGGCAGTCAATTTGGGCACATGAACAATCAGCTAGCAACTGTTCATAGTACACCCAACTCTGATGGCAGTGCTTATTCTGATTTGAGAGATCTTTCCCAGCAGAAGTTGATCGATTTGATTAACTCTTATTGTTCCTCAGTTATTGATGATCATCGTCGCTGTGAAGGGTTACTTTGGGATTATTTGGGGGTATATAAGCGGGAATTAAATTTATTAATAATAGCCCTAAGAGAAGGTATTCCCCAAAATATCTCTACCTTGACAAGCAAGATGGAACCCTGTATCCAAACACCGAACCGGAATGACATGCAAGAAAATTGCCCCAAGCATCTTATTCTTTGTCAGTATGAAACTCGTTTGGTAAATAGTTATTCAATTACGGCGGAAGCAGCACGCTGGGCGGTTGAATCATGGGCCCTGGCCCTCAATTTTGTAACCAGGTTGGAATTGTCTGAATTTACGCGCGAGGTCACTTACCAGCAATCATCCGAAGCTTTTAGTATCCCGACTGGATTGTCTGAAAGGAATAAATCTGTGTGGCTTGTCTCGGAATCTGGTGAAAGCCATTTTCCGAGTATTGGAGAAGCCATACAAGCGGCTTCTCCAGGCGCGAAGATTGTAATTAAACCAGGTTATTACTGTGAGACACTGGTCCTGGAAAAGAACCTGGAAATTATTGGTGATGGGGGTAATGATGAAGTTATCATTGGTGGTGAACCTGGTATTACGATATTTTCAGATAATTTAGAAATTCGGAATGTCACATTAGTTGGTGTAATCTCGATAAATAAAGGCCAATTGGGATTGGTCGATTGTCAGGTTGTTAACGAAATAAAAATGATTGGTAGTTCAGTGGGCTTGGTGGCGGACAAATGCAAAATTAACAAGATAGATGCCAATGCTGCCGGTTTGCATGTGGTTGATTGCGAAATTCATATCTTGGATATGAGCCAGAACAATAATAAAGATATTATCAGCAACCCTGTGGATCTTACCGATACTGAGAAACAAAGACAGCTTGCACAAAATCCAGATTCTGTTAATCTATTGAGCTTGATACAGTGTTTGACCGAGGCGGGATTAGACACCAATCGGTTTCCCGGATTGTGATGAACCGAATGGAAAGCCTGGTCGGTACAACGAATCTGTTATACATTTAATTCTTCCAGGATATCGATTGTGAATATCTATTGAGCAGCATGCTAATATTTTTGATAGCCTGCACGGGGCCTGGTGTGTGAGATGAGATTTAGTCTATAATAGAGTCGCAACCCCAAAAAATCCTGCTATTTTCTTGTGTTACCAGCAATAAAAAGGTGTTTTATGGTTTCTTCTGGACAGACCTTGAAGTTGAAACAAATTGTAACGACGGAAACATCCCACCTTGCCTATACCGTTGAACAATTTCTGGGTGGTGGTGGCCAGGGCGAAGTGTACAAGGCGACCCTGGACGGTAGGTCAGTTGCCCTTAAGTGGTATTTCAAACAAACCGCAACCCCTGAACAACGTGCTGCCCTGGATACTTTGGTGAAGCGCGGCGCCCCAAATGATCGTTTTTTGTGGCCGATTGAGCTGGCATCTGCCAAAGGGGTGCCTGGTTTTGGGTATCTTATGCTGCTGCGTGAGCCCGGTTTTAAAAGTATTGTTGATTTGATGAAGCGCCGGGTTGAACCAACATTTAAAGCCTTGATCATGGCCGGTCTGGAATTATCCAATAGTTTTCTCGAATTACATTCGATGGGGTTGTGTTACCGGGACATTTCTTTTGGTAATGTATTTTTTCACCCCGTGGCTGGTACAGTTTTAATCTGTGATAATGACAATGTCTGTGTGGATGGCGAAGGTGTTATTGGTGTTCTAGGTACACCGAGGTTTATGGCTCCTGAAATTGTGCGCGGTGACGCAAGACCCAGCACGCAGACAGATCTATTCTCATTGGCCGTACTGTTGTTTTATATGTTGATGGTCAGCCATCCGCTGGAGGGTGAGAAAGAGGCTTCTATTCGCTGTTTTGATCTTCCCGCTATGAATAAAATATATGGTTCTGAGCCAATCTTTATTTTTGATCCCAAAGATAAATCCAACCGCCCGGTTAGTGGAATCCATGATAATGCCCTTGCGTACTGGCCCATTTATCCTCAATTTATGCGAGATCTTTTTACCAAGGCCTTTACTGAAGGGCTTCGCGATAGCCGGGCGCGGGTTAGAGAGAGCGAATGGCGCAGCGCGTTGGCAAGTTTGCGCGATACGGTTGTTTATTGCCCGGTTTGTCAGAGCGAGAACTTCTATGATCCGGCGTTGCTCAAGACCAATAAAAAAATGAGTCAATGTTGGAATTGTAAAAAAGAAATTATTTTGCCATTCCATCTTCGTATCGGTACAGGCAGTGTCATGCTGAACAACGATACGCAATTATTCCCGCATCATATTGATCACCAGCATTTGTATGATTTCTCGACGGCCGTTGCCAGTGTTATCCGGCACCCAACAGATCATAAAATTTGGGGTCTGAAGAATCTATCAAAGGAAAAATGGGTGATTACCGCTCTGGATGGTTCGATAAAGGATGTTGAACCGGGCAAGAGTGTAACGCTTGCCGTTGG